>JAIXZK010000323.1 GCA_027489695.1 Sphingomonadales bacterium | reverse complement strand
TGATCGCCGGCATTGCCGAGGTCGAGTCGGCGGCGCTGCTGCGGACGTTCTTCGCGGCGCGGCGCTAGGCCGGCCGATTGCGGCTCCTTTCGGCGAAGCCGGCGAACCGCCCGTCGAAAGCTTCTGTATCCGCGGCGAAACAGTCGGACTAGGCTGGCGTGATGATGTTCGTTCGTGCCGCCGCGCCGGTGATCCTGATCGCGGCCTTGCTTGCCACCCCGGCGACGGCGCAGGCGCCGGCCGCCGCCGCTCCCGCCAATGGTCCGACGATTCCGCCGGCGACCCTCGACGATACGCTGGAGATCGGCGGCGACGAACTGCCCGCCGAACTGGCCGGCCGCATGTATGTCGATGCCCGGGTCAATGGCGAAGGGCCGTTCCGCTTCCTGGTTGATTCGGGCGCCGACCGCTCGGTGATCGGTGCCCGGCTGGCGGCGCGACTGAAACTGCCCGCCGAGCAGCGGGTGCGGCTGCAGGGCATGGCCGGCACCTCCGAAGTCGAAACCGTGCTCGTCGACCGGCTGACGCTGGGGACCAGCACGCTGACCTCGCTGGTGACGCCGGCGCTGCCCGAACGCTATCTCGGCGCCGCCGGGCTGATCGGCATCGACGCGCTCGCCGAACAACGGCTGAAACTCGATTTCGACAGCCGCACCGTCACCATCGAGGACCGCCGCCAGCCGATGACCGCCGAAGCCGGCGAGATCGTCGTTACCGCGCGCCGCCGCAAGGGCCAGCTCATCCTGACCCAGGCCAGCGTCGGCGGCACCCGTGTCTTCGCGGTAATCGATACCGGCACTGATATCACCGTCGGCAACATGGCGCTGGGACGCGCCATCTTCCGCCGAGAGCGCGTGCCGCTGGATCGCACCGTCACGCTGATCAGCGTCACCGGCCAGAGCTTCGAAGCGCGGCTGGCGACGCTGCCGCCGGTGCGGATCGGCGGCATCACCCTGACCAACGTCACCATCGCCTTTGCCGATGCGCCGCCCTTCGCGCTGTTCGGGCTGAAGGACCAGCCAGCGCTGCTGCTCGGCACCGATCTGCTGAAATCCTTCAAGCGGCTGAGCCTGGATTTCGGGGCGCGCAAGGTGCGCTTCACGCTGCGGCGGTAGCAGCGTCTGCGTCTCGTCGGGTCATCCCGGGCTTGACCCGGGACCCGGTTTCTTCCGGCGCTGGCGCAGAAAAAAAGCCGGGTCCCGGGTCAGGCCCGGGATGACGGCAGGGGCCATTGCGCGTCAGGGGCCGCCCCTCTTGTGTTGCCCGATTGCCACACCATATCGGCTGCAACAGGAGTGTCGTGTGCCATGAACATCGAGAAATTCTCCGATCGCGCCAAGGGCTTTCTGCAGTCGGCGCAGACCGTCGCCATCCGCAACAATCACCAGCGCGTCGCGCCCGAACATGTGCTGAAGGCGCTGCTCGAGGATGAGGAGGGCATGGCGGCCGGGCTGATCCGCGCGGCCGGCGGCCAGCCGCAGGTGGCAACGCTGCAGGTCGACCAGGCGCTGGCGAAGATCGCCCAGGTTTCGGGTGGCGGCGCCCAGTCGATGAGCTGGGATAATGACACGGTGCGCGTGCTCGACAGTGCCGAGCAGCTGGCGACCAAGGCGAAGGATTCGTTCGTCACCGTCGAGCGGCTGCTGACCGCGCTGGCGCTGGCGACGAACACCGCCGCCGGCAAGGCACTGGCGGCGGCCGGGGTGACGGCGCAGGCGCTCAATGCCGCCATCGAGACGCTGCGCAAGGGCCGCACCGCCGACAGTGCCGGTGCCGAAGCGGCCATGGACGCGCTCGGCAAATATGCCCGCGACCTGACCCAGGCGGCCCGCGACGGCAAGCTCGATCCCGTCATCGGCCGCGACGAGGAAATCCGCCGCACCATCCAGGTGCTGGCGCGGCGCACCAAGAACAACCCGGTGCTGATCGGCGAGCCGGGCGTCGGCAAGACCGCCGTTGTCGAGGGCCTGGCGCTGCGCATCGCCAATGGCGACGTGCCCGATGGCCTCAAGGACAAAAGGCTGATGTCGCTCGACATGGGCGCGCTGATCGCCGGGGCGAAGTATCGCGGCGAGTTCGAGGAGCGGCTGAAGGGTGTCCTCGACGAAGTGCGTTCGGAAGGCTCCGACGTCGTGCTGTTCATCGACAAGATGCACACGCTGGTTGGCGCCGGCGCATCGGAAGGCTCGATGGATGCGTCGAACCTGCTGAAGCCGGCGCTGGCCCGCGGCGAGCTGCATTGCATCGGCGCGACGACGCTCAACGAATATCGCAAATACGTCGAGAAGGACGCGGCGCCGGAACGGCGCTTCCAGCCGGTGATGATCGGCGAGCCGACGGTCGAAGACACCATCTCGATCCTGCGCGGGCTGAAGGAGAAATACGAGCTTCACCATGGCGTGCGCATCACCGATGGCGCCATCGTCGCCGCGGCGACGCTCAGCAATCGCTACATTGCCGATCGTTTCCTGCCCGACAAGGCGATCGACCTGATGGACGAGGCCGCCTCGCGGCTGCGCATGGAGGTCGAATCGAAGCCCGAGGAGATCGAGAATCTCGATCGCCGCATCATGCAGCTGAAGATCGAGGACGCGGCACTGCAGCGCGAGACCGATGCCGCCTCGAAGGAGCGGCTGGCGGCACTGCGCCAGGAACTCGCCGGGCTTGAGGAGGAATCGAACGCGCTGACGCTGCGCTGGACGGCGGAGAAGGACAAGCTGGCGGCGGCGACGAAGATCAAGGAGGCGCTCGACGGCGCCCGCCTCGAAGTCGAACAGGCGCAGCGCGGCGGCGATTACGCCCGCGCCGGCGAGCTGACCTATGGCCGCATCCCCGATCTCGAACGCCAGCTGGCCGATGCGGAAAGCGCCACGGCCAATGCGATGACGCGCGAGGAAGTGACGGGCGATGACATCGCCGCGGTGGTCAGCCGTTGGACCGGCATTCCCGTCGACCGGATGCTCGAAGGCGAGCGCGAGAAGCTGCTGAAGATGGAGGATATCCTCAGGACGCAGGTTATCGGCCAGGACGCTGCCGTCCATGCCGTGTCATCGGCGGTGCGCCGGGCGCGGGCCGGGTTGCAGGACCCCAACCGGCCGCTGGGCAGCTTTCTGTTCCTCGGGCCGACCGGCGTCGGCAAGACCGAGCTGACCAAGGCGCTCGCCAATTTCCTGTTCGACGACCCCCGCGCCATGGTCCGCCTCGACATGTCGGAATTCATGGAAAAGCACAGCGTCGCCCGGCTGATCGGCGCACCTCCCGGCTATGTCGGCTATGAGGAGGGCGGCGTGCTGACCGAAGCGGTGCGGCGCCGGCCCTATCAGGTGGTGCTGTTCGACGAGGTCGAGAAAGCCCATGCCGACGTCTTCAACGTGCTGCTGCAGGTGCTCGACGATGGCCGGCTGACCGATGGCCAGGGCCGTACGGTCGATTTCACCAATACGCTCATCATCCTGACCTCGAACCTCGGCAGCCAGTATATCGCGGCGCTGCCCGATGATGCGCCGATCAGCCAGGCCGAACCGCAGGTGATGGAAGTGGTGCGCGGGCATTTCCGGCCCGAGTTCCTCAACCGCCTCGACGAGATCGTGCTGTTCCAGCGGCTCGGCATGGCGGCGATGGCGCCGATCGTCGATCTGCAGGTGGCGCGTGTCCAGGCGCTCCTGAGGGACCGCAAGGTGACGCTCGACCTGACCGACGCGGCGCGGCGCTGGCTGGCGCGGGTCGGCTATGATCCGGTCTATGGGGCGCGGCCGCTGAAGCGCACCGTGCAGAAACACCTGCAGGACCCGCTCGCCGAGCTGATCCTGGCTGGCAAGGTCGCCGACGGCAGCACCATCCATGTCGATGAAGGCGACGGCAAGCTGGTGCTGGCGTAATGGTGCCGTGCACCGCGCCGAGTTGAACCGGGCCGGCTGCCGGCGGCTGGTGCCTCAGGCGTCAGTCGCCGGCGGGCCTCGCCGCGCCAGGCTTACTGGCCGCCGGGACGTTCGCGGGTCGAGTCCTGCATGTCGCGGGCAAAGCCCTGGCTGACGTCGTCGATATAGGCCCATTGCCGGCGGGTGTGGCAGGTCTTCTTGGACTTCACCAGGCTGCCGGTTTCCTTGACGCGGCGGCAGACCATCTGGTCCTGCGGATCGAGCGGCGCGGGCGCCGCCGCCGGAGCGGGCGGGGTCGCGGTGGTCGGGGCGCTGGTCTGCGCCGTGGCCATCGAGGCAAGGCTGGCGGCGGCAACGGTGGCGAGCAACAGGCGCACGGGAAACTCTCCTGACGTTCAAGGACGACGCCGGAAACTAGCCCAAGCCCGGCCGCCGGGCAACGCCGGCGGCGCGATGCAGTTGCCCCCGCCGTCGCGGCGCGGCACAAGGCGGCGGTGACCAGCCCTGCCGCCATTGCTCGCGATCCCGCCTGGTTCCCGCACCGTTATGATCCCGGCCATGATGCGGTGCACTTCCGCCATGTGCCGCGTGACGTCCACCGCGCCGTCACCTTCGTCACCGACGAATATCTGCCGTCCGGTCAGCCGGCGGTGATCCGCATGGCCGATGCCATGGCGGCGATGCCGGCGACGGCGCCGCTGCACTTCATCCTGCATTCGGCCTTCTGCTGCTCGACGGTGCTGGCGCGGGCTTTCGATCTGCCCGGCACCGCCATGGGGCTGAAGGAGCCGGTTTTCCTCAACGATCTCGTCGGCTGGCAGCATCGCGGCGGCACGGCGAAGATGATCGCCCCGGTGCTCGATGCCGGCCTCACCCTGCTGGCGCGGCCGTTCGCGCCCGGCGAGGCGGTGGTCGTCAAGCCATCGAACCTGTGCAACGGCCTCGCCCCGGCAATGCTGACGATGCGGCCACAGGCCCGCGCGCTGCTGCTGTACGCGCCGCTGAAGGTCTATCTCGGCTCGATCGCCAAAAAGGGCATGACCGGGCGGCTGTGGGTGCGCGAGCTGCTGGTCAAGCAGCTGCGCGAGGGGCTGCACCAGCTCGGCTTCAAGGGCGAGGATTATCTCGGCCAGACCGATATCCAGGTGGCGGCGATGACCTGGCTCGCCCAGCATGCGCTGTTTGCCCATCTGGTCCGCCAGTTCGGCGATCGGGTGCGGACGCTCGATTCGGATCGGCTGATGGCCGAACCGGTGGCGGCGATGCGGGCGCTTTCGGCCTTTTACGCCATCCCGCTCGATGCCGAAGCCGTGGTCGCCGGCCCGGCCTTCACCACCCATTCGAAATCGCGCGACAGCTTCGGCAGCGCCGCCCGCGCCGCCGAAAACGCCGCCGCCGCCGCCGCCCATGCCGAGGAGATCGAGAAGGTCGCCGTGTGGACGGAGGCGGTGGCAAAAGCGGCGGGCGTGCCGATGATGCCCGGACGGCCGTTGTTGGCGGGGTAGCGGCGGAAACCGCAGTCCCTGCGCGTCAGGCTTTCGCCACCGGCGCCGCGACCGGACCACGCGGGTTGAGCCGGACGATCGCTGCATTGAGCAGCGCGGCAAAGCTGACCCAGGCAAGATAGGGCACGATCAGCCAGGCGGCGAAGGTCGAGATCGGCGCGAGGCCGACAACCATCGCGACGAGCGAGGCCCAGAGGAAGACGACTTCGATCAGCGCCAGGTCGGGCCGCTGCAGCCGGAAGAACAACGGGCTCCAGGCGAGGTGGCAGAGGCCGTTGACGACGAACAGGATGATGACGTCGCGCTGCTCGGCCGACGTGTCGGCGGCATTCCAGGCGATGACGGCGGCCCAGCCGGCGAGGCCGAGGATGATCGTCCAGGCCGGACCGAACGCCCAGTTCGGCGGCTGGAACCAGGGTTTGGCAAGATCGCGGTACCAGCTGCCGATCGGCGTCATCAGGCCGCCGACCAGGCCGAGCAGCGCGGCCCAGGTGATGGCGAGGATGACAGGGGTCGACATGTTTGCGGATATGGGGGTGCATTGCGGTGATTGCATCCCCTTCGGCACGGATCGTGCCGGAATGGCTTGCCGGCCCCGGGGCGCACGGGCATCACCGCCGTCATGAACCTCGCCCGCTTCCCCCGTCGTCGCTACACGCCCTTTGCCACGCCGATCGAGGCGATGCCGCGCCTCAGCGCCGCGCTTGGCGGGGCCGAGCTGTGGATCAAGCGCGACGACATGCTCGGGCTCGGCGGCGGCGGCAACAAGACCCGCAAGCTGGAATTCCTGATGGCGGCGGCGCTGGCCGAAGGCGCCGATACCATCGTCACCATGGGGGCGCCGCAATCGAACCATTGCCGGCTGACCCTGTCCGCCGCGGCGAAGGAGGGTCTGGCCTGCCGGCTGATCATCGAGGAACGCGTCGCCGGCAGCTATCGGACGGACGCGCTCGGCAACAATCTGCTGTTCGACCTGATGGGTGCGGCCAGCCAGCGCGTCGTGCCGCTGGGCACCGACATCGCCGCCGAACTGGCGGCGGAGGCGGCGGCGGTGCGGGCAGCGGGCGGCCGGCCCTATGTCATCCCCGGCGGCGGCTCGAACCCATTGGGCGCGCTCGGCTATGCCGCCTGCGCGCTGGAGATCGTCGAGCAGAGTTTCGGGATGGGGGTGGTGTTCGATCGCCTCGTCGTCGCCAGCGGCAGCGCCGGGACGCACGCCGGGCTGCTCGCCGGGCTGGTGGCGCTGCATGCCGGGCTGCCGGTGACGGGCATCAACGTGCGCCGGCCGCGCGCCGAACAGGAAGGCAATGTCCATGCGCTCGCCGTGGCTACGGCGGCGCTGCTCGGCACGCCGGCACCGGCGCGCGACGAAGTCGTGGCGCTCGCCGATTGGGTCGGCCCCGGCTATTCGCTGCCGACGCCCGAAATGGTCGCGGCGGTGCGGCAGGTGGCGGCGCTCGAGGGCATCCTTCTCGACCCCGTCTACAGCGGCAAGGCGATGGCCGGGCTGATCGCGCTGGTCACGTCGGGCGCCATCGCGCCCGGCGAGCGCGTGCTGTTCCTGCATACCGGCGGCAGCCCGTCGCTGCATGCCTTTGCCGGCGATCTGCGCTGACATGACGGAGCCGGTGCAGTGGCGGACGATCGGCGTCATCGGCGGCATGGGGCCGGCGGCGACCGCCGATTTCCTGGCGCGGCTGGTCGTGGCGGCCGGCGCCGCGCGTGACAGCGACCATCCGCGCGTGCTGGTCGACAGCAACCCGCAGGTGCCCGATCGCAATGCCGCCCGCGCCGGCACCGGGCCGTCGCCGGGGCCGGCGCTGGCGGCGATGGCGCGCGGGTTGGTGACGCAGGGGGCGAGCGTGCTCGCCATGCCGTGCAACGCCGCGCATGGCTGGGCCGGCGCGATCGAGGCGGAAGTCGCCGGCGAAGCGCAATTTGTCGGGATCATCGAGGCCGCGGCGACGGCACTGGCCGGCGCACGCACGGTCGGGATCATGGCGGTGGGCGCCACGCTCGATGCGCGGCTGTACCAGGATCGGCTGGCCGCCGCCGGCATGGCGACGATCGATTGCGACCGCACGGTGGTGCAACCGCTGGTCAATGCGATCAAGGCCGGCGATGTCGGCAGCGAGGTTCGCGAGGGGCTGGCGCGAGAAGCGGCGCGGCTCGCCGCGGCCGGTGCCGATGCCGTGCTTGCCGCCTGTACGGAAATTCCGCTGGTGCTGCGCGCGGCGGATGTGCCGGTGCGCTTCGTCGATGCGACCGCGGCGCTGGTGGCGGCGACCCTGGCGGCGGCGCGGCGGTAGAGACGATTGCAGTCAAGGGGAGTCTGTGCCGTCCCGCTCCCCCGCCCAGCCACCCAGATCGTACAATGACTTGGGTGGCTGGGCGGGGGAGCAGGACGGCACAGACTTGCTGCAATCGACTCTAGCCCGGACAACAAAATGGCGCCGGCATTGCTGCCGGCGCCAGTTGCAGCCTGAACGGGCGCTAGACGCGGCGCCCGGAGACCAGGGACATGATCAGGCTGATGGCAAACAGAACCACGAAGATGAAGAACAGGATCTTGGCGATGCCGACGGCAGCCGAGACAATGCCGCCAAAGCCGAACAGCGCGGCAATCAGCGCGATTACCAGAAATGTGATGGCCCAATTGAGCATGACAACGCCTCCTGCGGGATGATGACAAGGAAACGTCGAATCCGCGCCGAGGTTCCGGAGGCGCGACGAGCCGCGGGAATCAGGAAATGGCGGGCCGCAGCGGCGGAGTCAGGGCGCGCAGCGGAAACTGCAGCGTCGCGGCACTGCCGCCCTCGGCCTGCGGCTGGATCTCGGCGCTGCCGCCGAGCTGCGTCGCCAGCGCGCGGATCAGGCGCAGGCCATAGGCGCTCGGCCGATCCCCGGGCGCCTGCGCCGGATCGAAGCCGATGCCATCGTCGGTAACGATCAGGCTGGCGCGATCGCCATGGTTGCGGAACTGCGCCGCCACCCGGCCCTCGTCACGCCCGGCAAAGCCATGGGTGATGGCATTGTGGACGGTTTCGACCAGCCACAGCGTCAATGGCACGGCATTGTCGATATCGAGCGGCACATCGTCGAAATCGCAGGACAGGGTGATCCGCCGGCCGGGCAGATCGGCTGGCTTCAGCTGTTCGCACAGCGCGCCGAGCAGCGTTCGCGACGAGATGCTGGCCAGCTCGCCGCTGTCGTAGATCAGGCGATGGACGAGGGCGAGCGCACCGATCCGCCGCCGCGCCTGGTCGATCGCCGCGCGCGCTTCGCCATCGCCGAGGCGGCTTGATTGCAGGCTGAGCAGGCTCATCACCACCTGGAAGTTGTTCTTGACGCGGTGGTGGACCTCGCGCGCCAGCCGGCGCTGATGATCGAGCGATTCGCGCAGGCGGCGGTCGCGCTCGGCGATCGCGGCGGACATGCGGTAGAGCGAGGCGGCGACGCCGCGGATCTCGCGCGGGGCGCGGGCGAAACTGACGGCCCGATGGCGATAGTCGCCGGCGGCGAAGTGCAGCGACAGCCGCTGCAGATCGGCCAGCCAGCGCAGCACCATCCGCTGGGTGCCGAACCAGATCGCCGCGCTGGCGATCATGATGGCCAGCACCGGCAACAGGAAATCGACCAGCGTCTGCCACCAGGCCAGCGCGAAGCGCGGCGGGTCCTGCGACGCATAGACGACATGAAGGCCGTTCTGGCCGGTCGCCGGCATCACCAGCGGCACGATTGTATAGGTCCAGCCGGCGCCGCTCCGGTCGCGGCTGCGTGCCACCGTGCCCGGCGGCGTTGCCAGCCGGATCGGCGGCAGGGCGCGGTTGGCCATCACGGTCTGGCCACTGTCGCTCATCACGGCGACGCCGGTATCGGGCCGGGCGCGGGCGCGCAGCCGCATGTCGAGCCAGCCGAGATCGAGCGATGCGGTGACGGCGCCATCGAAGCGGCCCTTGGCATCGCGCAGCGGCAGCGCCATCAGGATGACGCGCTTGCCGGTGAAGGCGCCCCATACCGCATCGCTGACCAGCACATGATCGGCATTGCGGACGCGGCTCCACCAGGCCCGATCCTGCACGATGTACGGCAGGCCCGGTCCGATCGCGGCGCAGCGCACCCAGCCATCGGCATCATAGGCGACGATATTGGCATAGGCCGGGCTGGCGTTCCGCAACCGCGCGAGAGTCTCCGCACAGCCGCGCCCGCCGCCGGTTACCGCCGGATTGGCGGCAAGCGACTGCAGCAGGGTGGCGGTACCGGACAGGATGGTGCGGTTGGCATCGGCGAGCGCGCTGGCATTGGCCGAAAGCTGGTCGATCTCCGCCGACCGCCGCGTTTCAAGCCGCACCAGGCCCTGCAGCACCGCCAGCACCATGATCGGCAGCAGCGCGACGATGATCAGCAGGACGAGGCTGCGACGCAGCGACAGGTGACGGGTGCCGCGACCGATCGCGGCTTCGTCCTCGTCGCCGGACGCCGGCGCCGCGCCGATCTTCGATTCCGGCGGGGAAACGCCGGAGGCTTCCGGCGGGGCGCCGCGCAGGGGATTGCTCATGCCGACCGCGTCAAGCCGCCGGAATCAGCCGTTCCGGATCCTTGGTGGCGCCCGACATGTAGACATGCAGCGCTGCCCGGCCGCGCGAGACGCGGCTTTTCACGGTGCCGATGGCGCAGCCCATCACCGCGGCAGCTTCCTCGACCGACAGGCCGCTCGCCGAGACCAGCAGCAAGGCTTCGCGCTGTTCGGCGGGCAGGGTGGCGAGGCCGCGCTGGACATCGGCGATGTCGATGCCCGACCCTTGCGTCGCCTGCGTCACCAGCACGCGATCGGCGAGCGCCTCGTCCCAGGGGGCGAAGCGATGGGCGCGGCGGCCGAGCGAGAAATAATGATTGCGCAGGATGCGGAACAGCCAGGCGCGGAAATGCGTGCCGGGCATGTAGCTGGCGCGCGCTGCCCAGGCCTTGGCAAGGGCATCCTGCGCCAGATCGTCGGCAAGATCGCGGTTGCCGCACAGGCCGCGGGCAAAGCCGCGCAGCGCCGGAATGGCGGCGAGCAGCTCGCGCCGGAAATCCTCGGTGGCGAGCGCCGTTTCGGCGGGGGTCAGCACCGGCTTGGTGCCGGGTTCGTCGGCATCCTCGCCATCGGCCGGCTGCCGCGTCGTTGCGGCCGTCTCGTCTTCCGGCAGTTCCTCGTCGGGCGCTGCCTGACGCAGCGCCCGCCCGGCGTTGGACGTGACACTCATCGCGATGCGCCCGGCTTCGGTGCTTTGGCGTTGTTACCGGGGAGCGAAACGGAACCGTCGCCGGCGTCGCCGACACTGGGCATCTCGCTGGCACGCGCGTCGATCTCGTCGAGCAGGCGCAGGAAATCCTCCGGGATCGGTTCCTGGGCGATAAGGTCGAACATGTGGCGCAGGCCCGCGGTCACCGGATCACCCGCAGGCGCATCCGGAGCTCCGGGCAGGATCTGGCGGGCGGTTGCTTCCCGGCGGCGGGCGTCCATTTCATCATCCTGTCTCATTCACGCAATTCCCGCCGATCAATGGCCTGCAGACCATGTTCCGGGCCGGATTGCCGCTGAAACGCGCGTGCGCCGGCCTTCGTTCCACCTGCCGTAACATTGTTTGGTGATTTGTGCAGAAAGCCCCCCGCCGGGCGCCGCGTCGCCAATGATTGCGACAAGTTGGAACTTTCCCTGATCGACGGCGTAATGACCGGGAACGAACGCGTGACGACCGAAGGACGATTTCATGACCGATCACCAAGGCTCCCCCGCCGGCGGGGGCGCCCTGCGCAACACCATGGGCCCCTATCTGCCCTATCTGCGCCGTTACGGTCGCGCCCTTACCGGATCGCAGCGGACCGGCGATGCCTTTGTCCGCGCGGCGCTCGAGGCGCTGCTGCAGGCGCCCGACCAGATCGAGCCGGCGCGTCCGGCGCGTGTCGAGCTGTTCCGGCTGTTCCATGCCTTCTGGTCGCCGTTCGCCAGTGAAGTCGATGGCGGCAAGCCGCAGTCGCTTTCCCAGATGGTCGGCGAGGAACTGCTGGCCAATCTGCCGACGCATCGCCGCGAGGCGTTGTTGCTGACCGCGGTCGAAGGCTTTTCCATCGCCGATGCCGCCACCATCCTGGCGCGCAGCGAGGCCGATGTCCGTGCCGATATCGCCGCCGCCAATGCCGCCATTTCGGAACAGATGGCCGGCCGAGTGCTGATCATCGAGGATGAGCCGATCATCGCCATGGACCTGCAGAACATCGTCGAGGGTCTCGGCCATAGCGTCGTCGGCGTTGCCACCACCCGCGACGAGGCGCTGGCACTGGCCGGCTCGGAAACCGCCGACCTCGTTCTCGCCGACATCCAGCTCGCCGATGGCTCGTCGGGCATTGACGCCGTCAAGGACATCCTCGCCGATCATGACGTGCCGGTGGTGTTCGTCACCGCCTTCCCGGAACGGCTGCTGACCGGCGAGCGGCCGGAGCCGACCTATCTCATCACCAAGCCGTTCCAGGTCGAGATGCTGATCGCGACGATTGGCCAGGCGCTCATGCTGCAGCGGCGGCACGAGCCGGCCTGACCGCCTGCAAGCGCCATAACGGCTTGAATTTGCGCCTGTCGTCCGCCTCGCCGCGGCCGGCAGGCGCCATGACGCGTCGGTGTGACGATCCACCGCTCGTCCGATTCTCGGAACCGGGACAGCGGCTTGACGCTATTCCTGTTGTCGCGGCCCCGCCGTTCGCGACCTGGAGATGGTGATGTCCGATACCTTCCCCGGCGCCGATCTGGCGACACGGGAACCCGCAATGGCAAGGCCGATACGTCCGCCGATCGCCAATTATCCGACTCCGGCCGCGGTGCTCGCGGATGGCCGGCTGTCGCGCGCCGAGCGGCTGCGGGTGCTCGATGCCTGGGTGCAGGCGATCATCGATCGCGATATCGCGGCGCGCGAAAGCGCAGGCGCCGTGGCGCAGCCGATGTGCAGCCATGCCGATGATGCCCTGCTGCGCGAAGTCACCGAAGCCATCACCGTCGTCGAATCCAGCGAGCCGCCGGCGCCGGCATTTTCGCTGGCGCGCCTGTGGCAGCGGCTGAAGCGACCGGGGCAGGATTAGCGCAGCCGTCGATAGCGGCAGTCGCGCCCTGCCTCTTTCTTCGGCGTCGCCCGCGTGCTAGCCGCCGGGCATGTCCGTCACCCCTGAAACCGTCCGCCGGATCGCGCGGCTCGCGCGCATCGACACGCCGGAGGCGGCGCTGGCGCCGCTGGCCGCCGAACTCTCCGCCATCATCGGCTGGATCGAACAATTGGGCGAGGTCGATACCGATGGTGTCGCGCCGATGACGGCGGTGATCCCGACGCATCTCGCCTGGCGGGCCGATGTCGTCAGCGATGGCGGCATCGCCGATGCCGTGCTCGCCAATGCCCCCGATGCGACCAGCGGCTTCTTCGCCGTGCCCAAGGTGATCGAGTAATGACGGCCCTGACCGACCTGACCCTGGCGGCGATGCGGCGCGGCCTGGCGGCGCGCGATTTTTCCGCCACCGAGCTGACCGCGGCGCATGTCGCCGCCGTCGAGGCCAATCGCCACCTCAACGCCTTCATCGTCGAAACCCCCGATATCGCCGCCGACCAGGCGCGCGCCGCCGATGCGGCGCTCGCCGCCGGCACGGCCGGGCCGCTCGCCGGCATCCCGCTCGGCATCAAGGATCTGTTCTGCACCAAGGGCGTGCAGACGACCGCCGGTTCGAAGATCCTGAAGGGCTTCATCCCGCCGTATGAATCGACCGTCTCCGGCAAGCTGCTCGCCGATGGCGCGGTGATGCTCGGCAAGCTCAACATGGACGAATTCGCCATGGGCTCGTCGAACGAGACCAGCGCCTATGGCCGGGTGATCTCGCCGTGGAAGGCACAGGACGGGTCGAACCGCGAACTGGTGCCCGGCGGCTCGTCGGGCGGCTCGTCGGCGGCGGTATCGGCGCGGCTGTGCGCCGGCGCCACCGGCACCGATACCGGCGGCTCGATCCGCCAGCCGGCGGCGTTCACCGGCATCGCCGGCATCAAGCCGACCTATGGCCGCTGCTCACGCTGGGGCGTGGGCGCTTTCGCCTCGTCGCTCGACCAGGCCGGGCCGATGGCGCGCACCGTCGAGGATTGCGCCCTGCTGCTGACCTCGATGTGCGGCTATGATCCGAAGGATTCGACCTCGCTCGATGTTCCGGTGCCGGATTTCGCCGCGGGCCTGACCGGCGATCTGCGCGGCAAGCGGATCGGCGTGCCCAGGGAATATCGGCTCGATGGCATGGACCCGACCATCGCCGCGCTGTGGGACCAGGGCCTCGCCTGGCTGCGCGCTGCCGGTGCCGAGATCGTCGACGTGTCCCTGCCGCACACCAGCTATGCGCTGCCGGCCTATTATATCATCGCGCCGGCCGAAGCCTCGTCGAACCTCGCCCGCTATGACGGCGTCCGCTACGGCCAGCGGGTGACGCCGCCGGGCGGCAATCTCGGCGACATGTACGCGGCGACCCGGGCCGCCGGCTTCGGCGCCGAAGTGAAGCGGCGCATCATGATCGGCACCTATGTGCTGTCGGCCGGTTTCTACGATGCCTATTACACCCAGGCGCAGAAGGTGCGCGCGCTGATCGCCCGCGATTTCGAACTGGCCTGGCAGCATTGCGACCTGCTGCTGACGCCGACGGCGCCGAGTGCCGCCTTCGCCTTCGGCGACAAGGCGGACCCGCTCGCCATGTATCTCAACGACGTCTTCACCGTGCCCTCGTCGCTGGCCGGGCTGCCGGCGATGTCGGTCCCGGCCGGCCTGTCGCTCGATGGCCTGCCGCTCGGCCTGCAGATCATCGGCCGGCCGCTCGACGAAGCCCTGGTCCTCGATGCCGGGCTGGCCATCGAGCGCGCCGCCGGCTTCACTGCCAGGCCGGGGCTGGCCGGGTGACCGCGGCCGTGCCCGCCAGCAGCCCGATGCTGCGCCAGTTCCTCCGCTTCGGGCTTGTCGGCATCGCCAATACGGGCATGTGCCTCGCCATCGTCTGGACGCTGCGCGACGGGTTCGGCGTGCCGGTCTGGGTCGCCAGCATCGCCGGCTATGCGGTCGCCATGGTGCAGAGCTATCTCATCAATCGATTCTGGACGTTCAATGGTCCGGACGGCGGCGGCGCCCTGCCGGCCGGCCAGCAGATCGGCCGCTTCGTCATCGCCAACCTGCTCTGCCTCGGCCTGTTCACCGCCATCACCAGCCTGCTCGAGCCGGGCGCCGGCGTCCGCATCGCCAGCCTGATCGCCCAGGTGCCGACGACGCTGGTCAGCTTCGCGCTGCTGCGCTTCTTCGTCTTCGCCGGGCCGCGGCGATGACGCCGGCCACCGGCGATCCGCCGCTGCTCAGCATCGTCGTGCCCTGCTACAATGAAGAAGCGACGATCGACATTTTCGTGGCGACGATCACGCCGCTGCTCGATGCCATCGATCCGGCCTGGGAAATCGTCTTCATCAACGACGGCAGCCGCGACGACACGCTGAAGGTGCTGCGCGCCGCCGCCGCCGCCGAACCGCGGGTGCGGGCGATCGACCTCAGCCGCAATTATGGCAAGGAAGTCGCGCTGTCGGCCGGACTCGACCACGCCTGGGGCCGGGCGGTGATCCCGATGGACGTCGACCTGCAGGACCCGCCCGAACTGATCGCGCCGATGGTGCGCGAATGGCGCGCCGGCTTCGATGTGGTGCTGGCGCAGCGTGCCGATCGATCCAGTGACACCGCGCTGAAGCGTGGCACGGCGAAGCTGTTCTATCGCCTGATCGGCCGGCTTTCGGACACGCCGATCCCCGCCGACGTCGGCGATTATCGCCTGATGGACGCCAAGGTTGTCGCGGCGCTGCGCGCTTACCCTGAGCGTATGCGCTTCATGAAGGGCATTTTCGCCCATGTCGGCTTTCGCACCACCAGCGTCGACTTTGTGCGGCCGCTGCGCTCGGCGGGCGAAACCAAGTTCAACGGCCGCAAGATGTTCAACCTGGCGCTGGAAGGCATCGTCTCCTTCTCGACGGCGCCGCTGAAGATCTGGACTTATGTGGGGCTGGCGGCGGCGCTCGGCGCGGTGGTGTTCCTGCTCTACGTCATCATCCGCACGTTGATCACCGGCATCGATGTGCCGGGCTATGCCTCGCTGATTTCGGTCATCCTGCTGTTCAACGGCCTGATCCTGACCGGGCTGGGCGTGCAGGGCGAATATATCGCCCGCATCTTCGCCGAGGTGAAGGGGCGGCCATTGTACCTGATCCGCGAACGGATCGGCACCGGCGCTAGCGTTTCACCGCCCGCACCAGCGCGGTTGTCCCGCCCAGGCGATTGAGCGTCATCACCGGCACTTCGGCGCGGCACAGGCCGAGCAGCGCCGCGTTGATCGGCGCCGGATAGCGCCGAATGTCGCTCGCCGGCGGCGCATCGGGATCGGCATTGCGCCGCGCCAGCCGCACCGCGGCGACCAGCGGCAGCACCGCGCCATAGAAATAGCAGCCGCGTTCGACGGTCAGCCCGGCGCGGCGCAGCACCGCCTCTGCCTGGGGCAGGGTGTAGCGGCGGTAATGCTCCAGAAAGACATCATGGCCGCTCCACAGCCACATGAAGGCCGGGACCGCGACGATGAAATGCGCGCCGCGCGGCACTCTCGCGACATAATCGGCAACCATGGCGACGTCGTCGGCGACATGTTCGATGACGTCGAGCATCAGCACGCATTGGGCGTCGACGTCGCCGATGGCGGTGCGATAGACGATCGGCTTGCCGGCGATAGAGTCATCGCGATCGGCAGGATAGCCGAGATCGACGCAGGTGGCGCGGCGGATGTCGGTGCGCTCGAGCAGCGCCCGGCTGAAATAGCCGGAGCCTGCGCCGACATCGAGAAGGTGCTCCGCCCGGATATCGCGTGCCAGCGCGGTGACCGCGGCGAGCTTGGCGCGGTAATACCAGTGCGACGTCACCTGATCCCCGAGGATATGCTCCTCTTTCAGATCCATCAGCGTGGCAGTGGCTGGAGTTGCAAAAGGCTGAAGCGGCCGGCCCGGGCCGCGACCCGGGCGCCGGGCGGCAGGGCGACATCGTTGCCGTCGCACAGCAGCAGCCAGGGGAAGCCGGCGCGAGCCGCCGACTGCAGGACCCGCGGCACATAATCGGGCCGCGAGCGCTCGGCGAAGGAGGGGCGGGTCTCGGCATCCATGGCAGCCTGCAAGGCGCCCCGGACCTGCAGCGGTTGCTGGGTGGCGTTGGCGAACAACCGCCCGACCGAGCCGTGCTCGGCAATCAGCATCGGCCCGTACATCTGGCAACGCCGCGCCGGATCGAGTCGGTCCGTGTGCGTAAAGACATATTCGACGAGCGTCCCCGACGGCAGCGCCGCCGCGACCTGCCGGAAGTCGCGATTGTCGCCGGCATAGCCGTTCCAGGCGATGGTGATGGCAACGAGCCGCGCCGCCATGATCGTCGCCAGCGATGCCGCCAGCATCGGCGCCGGCCGGCCGCGCACGGCGAGGCAGCCGACAAGGAGCAGCGCCAGGAACAGCGGCATGCGATCGGCGATATAGCCGACGCCGAACAACGCCGGCGGCATCAGCGCCACCAGCAATACGCCCACCGCCAGCGCCGGCAGCGCGGCGCCGGGCAGGCGGAGCGTGCCACGGCGCAGCAGCAGGGCGATGATGATGACGGTCAGCGCGAGTGTCGCCGCGTCGAACCACAGCGACGGGCCTTCGGCGACGCGCAGGATCGTCTGCAGCCGATATTCGGCAAGGCGCCACAGCCTGGCAGCGAGATCGCCGCTGCGGGCAAGGCGCGCGACGCTCTCGTCGGCATTGGTCAGGCCTTCGGCGCTCTTGCTGGTCTTCGCCATAGCGAACAGGATCACTGGCGCCACCGCCTGCACCGCCAGTGCCGAGAGGGACATTGCCAGCCGGCCGATCCGCCGCGGCCGCGACTGCCACCAAAGGCCGAGTTCGAGCGCCGCGAGGGTCAGGCCATAAAGCGCGAAGGCGATGCCATGGACGAGGAAGATCAGGCACGCCGCCACCAGCGCCACCGGCAGCGCGACCGCGAGCCGGTGCCGCCAGAACAGCCACCAGCCGCAGGCCCCGAACATCAGCCCGAGGCCGAGCAGGAAGTTCGCGAACCCCCAGTTGAGGATGAAGCTGTAGAGCAGCGGCACGATCAGTACCGCCGTCAGCCAGTGCGTCCGCCCGGTCAGCGCCCGGTTGAACACCAGCACACCGCCATATTGCGCCGCGAACAGCAGCACCGCGGTGAAATGTGCGATCATCGCCTGTGGCACCACCGCCAGCGCCGCGGTGATCAGCACATCGAGCCCGATGTTGGGCAGGATACCCCAGGCCGCCACATAATTGGCGGCGAGCACCGGATCGTCGCCCAGCGTCGCCAGCACATGATAGCGCGCCATATGGTTGTAAAAGTCGATGAACGGCAGCACCGGCGTGGCCAGCAATGGCACCAGCGCGATGGCGAAGATCAGCAGCAGTAGCCAGAGTGGCGCGTTTTCGTGCGTGGCCGCGGGCGCCGCGGCTGGCAGATCGCCGGCCCCTGTCTTCACCGAGTCATTCTCCCAGCCCAGCCGTGCCGACGGGCCGTCCCTCCCAGCACGTGGCGCGCCCAGCGTCTATCGGTCGCGCTGCGCTGCGGCAAGCGACTTCGCCGGCGCAATCTTCACCGTTGCAGGCGCTTGTCGCCGCCATCCCGGCTTGCGCCGGATGGGCCAATCGGGGAAGAGCAGCGATCATGACCAGGACCCCCTATCGCATCGAAGGCGCCACCGGACCGTTCGAAATCGTCGTCGGTCTCGAAGTCCATGCCCAGGTGACCGCCCAGGCCAAGCTGTTCTCCGGCGCCGCCACCGCCTTTGGTGCCGAGCCCAATGCCCAGGTCAGCTTTGTCGATGCGGCGATGCCCGGCATGCTGCCCGTGCTCAACGGCGAATGCGTCGCCCAGGCGGTACGCACCGGGCTGGCGCTGGGCGCGACGATCAACAAATGGTCGCGCTTCGATCGCAAGAATTATTTCTACGCCGATCTCCCGCAGGGTTACCAGATCAGCCAGCTTTTCCACCCGATCGTCGGTGAGGGCCGCCTGCCCATCACCATGGAGGATGGCAGCACCGCCGACATCGGCATCGAGCGCATCCATCTCGAACAGGATGCCGGCAAGTCGGTGCACGACCTCCACCCGACCATGTCCTTCGTCGATCTCAACCGCGCCGGCTGCGCGCTGATGGAGATCGTCTCGCGCCCCGATATCCGCTCGCCCGCCGAGGCGGGGGCTTATGTCGCGGCGCTGCGCCAGCTGCTGCGCTATGTCGGGTCGTGCGACGGCAACATGGACGAAGGTTCGATGCGCGCCGACGTCAATGTTTCGGTACGCCGGCCGGGCGAACCGTTCGGCACCCGCACCGAAACCAAGAACGTCAATTCGGTGCGCTTCATCATGCAGGCGGTCGAGACCGAGGCGCGCCGCCAGGTCGAGGTGATCGAGGCCGGCGGAACGATCGTCCAGGAAACCCGGCTGTTCGATCCCGGCACCGGCACGACGCGGCCGATGCGATCGAAGGAAGACGCGCATGATTACCGCTATTTCCCCGATCCCGATCTGCTGCCGGTCGAATTCGACGATGCCTATATCGAGGCGCGCCGCGCGGAGCTGCCAGAACTGCCGGTGGCCAAGCGCGCCCGGTACGAAACGGCGCTTGGCCTGACCCCCTATCTCGCCGCGGTGCTTACGGCGGAGAAGGACACGGCGGCCTGGTTCGAGGCGCTGGTCGCAGCGACCGGCAAGCCGGAAGCCGAAATCGCCGCGCGCGCCGCGAACTGGGTGACGAGCGACCTGTTCGGCGCCTTGAAGAAGCTCGGCCTCGACATCGCCCAGTCGCCGGTGACGGTGGCAGCCGGCGCCGAACTGCTGGCGCTGCAGGCCGATGGCACGCTGTCCGGCCCGCTCGCCAAGCAGGTGTTCGAGATCATGCTCGAAACCGGCGAGATGCCCGGCGCCATCGTCGAGGCGCGCGGCCTGAAACAGGTGACCGACACCGGCGCCATCGATGCCGCCATCGCCGCCATCATCGCCGCCAATGCCGACAAGGTGGCGCAGTACAAGGC
>JAIXZK010000325.1 GCA_027489695.1 Sphingomonadales bacterium | reverse complement strand
GATGTCGCCGCCGGTGATGACCGAACCGCCGAGCGTGATCGCCGTCGCGGTCAGGGTGACATCGTCGCCGGCGCCATTGCCGGCATCGATCGCGCCGACACTGATCGTGCCGAGGCTGGCGAGCAGGGTCACATCGGTGCCGGCGGTGAGCGCGCCGGTGGTGATGCTGCCGGTGGTCGCGGTCACACCGATCGCGGTGGCGGCGCCGAGGGCGTCGGTGACGATGTTGCCATTGTCGGCGATGAGGCTGACGTTCGTCGCCGAGGTCGCGTCGCCGTCGAGGGTAATGCCGCCGCCGGCGGTGATGGCGCCGCCGAGCGTGATCGCGGTCGCGGCCAAGCTGACGGTATCGGCAGCGCTGTTGCCGACGTCGATCGCCCCGACGCTGATCGTGCCGGCGAGCGCGCTGACCCCGACATCGCTGCCGGCGGTGAGCGCGCCCGTCACGATATTGCCGGTATTGGCGGTGATCACGATGCTGCTGGCCGGCGCGCTGGTGGTGATGCTGCCGCTCTGGAAATTGCCGCCGGTCAGGGTCAGCGCGAAGCCATTGACCAAAGTGGCACTGCCGAGCGTGACCGAATTGGCGGTGGTGCCGCCACCGATGGTCAGCGTCTGGGTGCCGATATTGCCGGTGGTGATCGTGCCGAGCGTCGCCGTCAGGCCAATGCTGGTACCGGCGCTGAGCGCGCCGGTGGCGATGTTGCCGGTGTTGGCGGTGACGCCGATGCTGCTGCCGGGCGCGCTGGTGGTGAAGCTGCCGCTCTGGAAATTGCCGCCGGTCAGGGTCAGCGCGAAGCTGTTGACGAGCGTCACATTGCCGAGCGTGACGGAATCGCCGGTCGTGCCGGCGCCGATGGCGAGCGTCTGGGCGCCGATGTTGCCGGTGGTGATGGTGCCGTTCGTCGCCGTCAGGCCGATGCTGGTGGCGGCGTTCAGATTGTCGGTAAGGATATCGCCATTGTCGGCGGCGAGGCTGATGCCGGCTGCCGATATCGCATTGCCATCGAGCGTGATGCTGCCGCCGGCGGTGACGGCGCCGGCAAGGGTGATCGCGGTCGCGGTCAGGCTGACATCGTCCCCGGCGGCATTGCCGGCGTCGATCGCTCCGACGCTGATCGTGCCGGCGGTCGCCGCCAGCGTGACATCGGTCGCGGCGTTCAGCGCGTCGGTGGCGATATTGCCGCTGTCGGCGGTGATCGAGACGCTGGTGGCGGACGTCGCGGTGCCATCGAGGGTGATGTTGCCGCCGGCCTGGACGGCGCCGCCCAGCGTGATGCCGCCGGCCGTCGCGGTCAGGTCAACCGTGTCGCCGGCGCCATTGCCGGCGTCGATCGCGCCGACGCTGAGCGTGCCGAGCGTCGCGGTGGCGGCGATGTCGGTGCGCGCCGTCAGCGCGCCGGTGGTGGCATTGCCGGTGGCCGCCGTGATGCCGATGCTGCTGGCGGCGCCGCTGGTGGTGATGCTGCCGCTCTGGAAATTGCCGCCGGTCAAGGTCAGGGCGAAGCTGTTGACCAGCGTCAGATTGCCGAGCGTGACCGAATCGCCGGTGGTACCGGCGCCGATTGTCAGGGTCTGCGCGCCGATGTTGCCGGCGGTGATGGTGCCGTTGGTCGCGGTCAGCCCGATGCTGGTCGCGGCAGTCAGATTGTCGGTATCGATATCGCCATTGCTGGCGGTCAGGCTGATGCTGCCGGCCGAATTGGCGTTGCCGTTCAGCGTGATGCCACCGCCGGCGGTGATCGCGCCGCCGAGCGTGATCGCGGTGCCGCTGATGGTGACATCGTCGCCGGCGGCATTGCCGGCATCGACGATGCCGACGCTGACCGTGCCGGCCGCCGCCGTCAGGCTGATGTCGGTGCCGGCGGTGACCGCGCCGGTGACGAGATTGCCGGTGGTCGCCGTCAGGCTGAGCGCGCCGCCGGCATCGAAGGCGCCGGCGTTGAAATTGCCGGTGGCGGCGGTGATGCTGATGCTGCCGTCACTGGTAACCGTGCCGGCGAAGCCATTGCTGGTTACCGTCAGGGTGAAGTCATCGACCAGCGTCGCGGTGCCGAGCGTCACGCTGTTCGCGGCGCTGTTGCCGGTGAAGACCAGCGCCCGGGCATCGACCGTGCCGAGCGTCGTGGTGAAGGCGGCGGCCGGCGATGTCACCAGCACTGCCGAGCGCAGGCCATTGGCGCCGCCGTTCAGCGTTGAGCCGGCAAGGCTGATGCTGCCGCCGGTCGCCGACAGGCTGAGCGCGCGGACGACGCCGGCATCGACGGCGTTGCCGCTGTTCGAGGTGATGACAAGGCCGTTGCTGCCGGAAATGCCGCCGGCGGTCGCGGTCAGGCTGACGAGCCCGGTCGCGGACAGCGTGTCGTTGCCGAGCAACAGTAGCTCCGCGCTGGCGGTGAAATCGCCCTGGGCGCTGCTGCCGCCGGCGGTGACATTGCCACCCAGCGTGATGTTGCCATTGACGGCGCTGAGCACGACATCGTCGCCCGGCGCGAGATCGACCGTGGTGATCACATTGCCGGCGGTGCTGGTCAGGCGGATGTCGCCCGTGGCGGTAACGGTTTCGACGCCGAGGCCGTCGATCGAGGTCAGCGTCGCGTCGAAATTGCTGCCGGCATTGCCGAAGCCGGCGCGGGTTTCGTCGATGTCGAGCGTCTGGCCGCTGGCGGTGACCGCGCCAAAGGCGGCGAGCCGGGTCGATGTGACGGTGCCGGTGGTGGCGGCAATGTTGATGCCGCCATTGGTGACGGTCACGCGGCCGGCGAAGTTGCCGGTGGTGAGCGTCAGGCCGAAATCATCGACCAGCGTCGTGGTGCCGAGGGTGACGTTCGTCGCCGCCGTACCACCGCCGATGCTCAGCGCGCGGGCGTTGACGGCGCCCAGCGTGACCGTGGAAGCCGCCGCCGGCGGGGTGACGACCACCGCCGAACGGATGCCGTTGGCGCCGCCGTTGAGCGTCGAGCCAGCGAGGCTGATGCTGCCGCCGGTCGCCGACAGGCTGAGCGCGCGGACGACACCGGCATCGACGGCATTGCCGCTGTTCGAGGTGATGACGAGGCCGGCGCTGCCGGCGAGGCTGCCGGCGGTCGAGGTCAGGCTGACAAGGCCGGTCGCGGCGAGCGTGTCGTTGCCGAGGACAAGGCTTGTCGCGGTCGCGGTCAGGTCGCCCTGGGCATTGCCGGTGCCGGCGGTGACATTGCCACCAAGCGTGATGCTGCCCGCGGCCGCGCCGAGCGCGACATCATCGCCGGCGCTGAGCGCACCAGTGATGTCGAGGTCGCCGGCGGTGGCGGTCAGGCTGAGATCGGCGCCGGCGGTCAGTGTCGTCGCGTCGAGATTGCCGACGGTCGCGGTCAGGCTGATGCTGCCATCGGCGCCGAGCGCGCCCGCATTGATCTCGCCGGTGTCGGCGGTGATGCTGATGCTGCCATCGGTGGTGATCGCACCGGCGAAGTCGCCGCTGGTCAGGGTCAGGGTGAAATCGTCGACCAACGTCGCGGTGCCGGTCGTGACATCGTTCGCCGCGGTGTTGCCGGCGAAAGTCAGCGCCCGGGCGTTGACGGTGCCGAGGGTCACCGCGAAGGCCGCGGCCGGCGTGGTGACCTGCACCGCCGATCGGATGCCATCGGCGCCGCCGTTGAGCGTCGTGCCGGCCAGCGCGATATTGCCACCGGTCGCCGACAGGCTGAGCGCGCGCACCACGCCGGCATCGGCGACGTTGCCGCTGTTCGAGGTCAGCACCAGCCCGGCGGTGCCGCTGAGGTTGCCGGCGGTGGTGGTCAGGCTGATCGCGCCGGCGGCGCTCTGCGCGACGCTGCCGAGTGTCAGGCTGCGCGCCGAAGCGCTGTAATCGCCGCCAGCGACGACGGCGCCGAGCAGGCTGGCGACGCCCGGGGTCTGGATGTCGATCGTGCCGCCGGCACGCAGGCCGTCGCTGCTGGTGTCGTTGCGGGCGATGACGGTCGCCGTCGCCGCTTCGCCGCCGGTGCCGGCAGTGATGTCGAGCGTGCCGGCGGTGGCGGTGATGCCGATGACATCGACGCCCTGCGTTGCTTCCAGGCTGACATTGCGGGCAGCGCTGCTGGCTTCGGGGTCGGCGGCGGCGGAATTGCCGAGCTGGATGGTCTGGCCGCTGAGCGTCAGGTCGCTGTTGGCGCCGCCGGCGACCAGCGTGGCGCCCTGCAGCGTGGTGAGCAAGCGGCCGGCGACGCCCGGCGAAAGGCCGCTGATATTGTTGGTGGCGGTGATCGAGATGCTGCCGGCGGTGGTTTCCAGCCGGCCGATGCGGACACCCTGCTGATTGGTCAGCGAGGTCAGGCTGAAGCTGTCGGTCAACAAGCCATCGACGAGGCGGAAGGAACCGGCGGTGGTGCCGGCGGCCTGGCCCGCCGACGTGAAGACGAGCCCGCGCGCACGGACGGTGCCGAGCTGCGATTCCTGATTGGCGGCATTGGGAACGTTGACGAAAACGCGCGACTGGCGCGCAAGGCCGCCTTGCAGGTTCGAGTTCGTCGCCGAGAGCAGCTGGCCGTCGGTGGTGATGGTGATGGCGCGGGTGTCGCCGGCATCGGCCAGGCTGGTGCCGCCGGCCTGTTCGTTGGAACGCAGCACGATGCCGCCCGACAGCGCGATCGTCTGGGTGCCGCCGGTCAGCGCGATGGCGCCCGAGGCGCTGATCGTGCCGGGGCCGGTCAGTTGCATGCCCTGGTCCGAAGTCAGGGTGATGTCGCCCTGGGTATCGGTGGCGCCGGCGCGGTTGCTGCCGGTGAGCGCGATGTTGGTCGCGGCATCGAGCAGGATGTCGTCGCCGGCGCTGAGCCCGGCCGCGGTGATCTGCCCGAGCGTGGCGGTCAGGCTGATGTCGCCGCCGGCGGTCAGCGCGCTGGTCGCGATATCGCCGGTATCGGCGGTGATGCTGATGCTGCCGTCGGTATCGATGGCGCCGGCGAAGTCGCCGCTGGTCAGGGTCAGGCTGAAACTGTCGACCAGCGTCGCGGTGCCGATGGTGACATCGGTCGCGGCGGTGCCGCCGCCGATGCTCAGAGCGCGGGCGTTGATGGTGCCGAGGGTGACTGTGGACGCTGCTGCTGGCGGCGTGACCAGCACTGCCGAGCGGATGCCGCTGGTGCCCCCGTTGAGGGTAGTGCCAGCAAGGCTGATGCTGCCGCCGGTCGCCGACAGGCTGAGAGCGCGCACGACGCCGGCATCGACGGCGTTGCCGCTGTTCGAAGTGATGACAAGGCCGTTGCTGCCGGCGAGGCTGCCGGCGGTCGAAGTCAGGCTGACGAGACCCGTGGCGGCCAGCGTGTCGTTGCCGAGGACGAGGCTTTCGGCCGTCGCGGTCAGGTCGCCCTGGGCACCGGCGGTGCCGGCGGTGACATTGCCGCCCAACGTGATCGTGCCGGCAGCGGCGCTGAGGATGACATCGTCACCGGCGCTGAGTGCGCCGGTGATGCCGAGATCGCCGGCGGTGGCGGTGAGGGTGAGATCGGCGCCCGCAGTCAGGGTGGTCGCGTCCAGCGCGCCGGCCGTCGCGGTCAGGCTGATGTTGCCATCGGCATCGAGCGCGCCGGCGTTGATCGCGCCGGTATCGGCGGTGATGCTGATGCTGCCATCGGTGGTGATCGCACCGGCGAAATCGCCGGCGGTCAGCGTCAGGGTGAAATCATCGACCAGGGTCGCGGTGCCGAGCGTGACATCGGTCGCGGCGGTGCCGCCGCCGATGCTGAGCGCGCGGGCGTTGACGGTGCCGAGGGTGACCACCGATGCTGCCGCCGGCGGCGTGACCAGCACGGCCGAACGGATGCCATTGGTGCCGCCGTTGAGCGTCGAGCCAGCAAGGCTGATGCTGCCGCCGGTCGCCGACAGGCTGAGCGCGCGCACCACACCGGCGTCGACGGCATTGCCGCTGTTCGAGGTAATGACGAGGCCATTGCTACCGGCGAGGCTGCCGGCGGTCGACGTAAGGCTGACAAGACCCGTGGCGGCCAGCGTGTCGTTGCCGAGCACCAGGCTCTCGGCGGTCGCGGTAAGGTCGCCCTGGGGATTGCCGGTGCCGGCGGTGACGTTGCCGCCAAGGGTGATCGTTCCGGCGGCGGCGGAGAGGGTGACGTCGTCGCCGGCATTGAGCGCGCCGGTGATGCCGAGATCGCCGGCGGTCGCGGTCAGGTTGATGTCGCCATCGGCGGTCAGCGTCGACGCATCAAGAGCGCCAGCGGTGGCGGTCAGGCTGATGTTGGTACCGGCGTCGAGCGCGCCGGCATTGATCGCGCCGGTGTCGGCGGTGATGGTGATGCTGCCGTTGCCGGTGATGGCGCCGGCAAAGTCGCCGGCGGTCAGGGTCAGGCTGAAACTGTCGACGAGCGTCGCGGTGCCGATGGTGACATCGGTC
>JAIXZK010000403.1 GCA_027489695.1 Sphingomonadales bacterium | reverse complement strand
GCCTTTTGCCCCCAGGGCACCGCGCTCGGCGCGACGATCGGCGCGAAGGCCGAAACGCTGCGGAACCGGCCCGCATGGCGCAGCGCCAGGGTCAGCGCGCCATGGCCGCCCATGCTGTGCCCGGTGATCGACTGGCGAGTCATGTCCGCCGCGAAGTTCGCGGCGATCACCCCTGGCAGTTCGCCGATCAGCCAGCTTTCAATGCGGAAATGCGGCGCCCAGGGGCCTTGCGTCGCGTCGAGGTAGAAGCCGGCGCCCTGCCCCATGTCATAGGCCGGATCGTCGGCGACGCCTTCGCCGCGGGGCGAGGTGTCCGGCGTCACCAGCATCAGGCCCAGCTGCGCCGCGAGACGCTGTGCCCCGGCCTTGATGGCGAAGGTTTCCGGCGTGCAGGTCAGGCCGGCGAGGCACCAGAGCAGCGGGAACGGCCCCTCGCCCGGCGGGGTGAAGACGCCGAACTGCATGGCCGTGCCGGTGGCGGTGCTGGCGTGGCGGTGAAAGGACTGGCGGCCGCCATGGCAGGCGGCGGTGCTGAGCGTTTCCATCATCGTTCCTCGGCGCGGGTCTTGGCATCGTCATAGTGCGACAGGCCGCGGCGCGGCGAGGGGGGCAGCGCCCGCCTCTTGCATTTTTCGCGTGGCGCGCGCATTGGCGGCGGGTGCGATGGGCGCCCTGCGTCCAGCGGCGCCGGCGTGCAACCGGCGCAACCCGGCCGGCGACACGCTACCCCGGG
Source organism: Sphingomonadales bacterium (assembly GCA_027489695.1). Lineage (GTDB taxonomy): Bacteria > Pseudomonadota > Alphaproteobacteria > Sphingomonadales > Sphingomonadaceae > Sandarakinorhabdus. Next base: position 11,734 of record JAIXZK010000403.1, on the reverse strand, counting down.
CGCTTCAATTCACGAACAGGGATGCTTTATGGCCTTTGGCAAGATTTCGGATTTCAGGATGCCCACCACCACCCCCCAAATCGTCGCCGGGGCCTGAGCCGATGCCGAAGGAAGAAATCATCAAGATCGAAGGCGAGATCACCGAGATCCTGCCCGACGGTCGTTTCCGCGTCCGCCTCGAAAACGAACATGAAATCATCGCCTATACCGCCGGCAAGATGCGCAAGAACCGCATCCGCTCGATCGTCGGCGATCGCGTCCATGTCGAAATGACCCCCTATGATCTCGACAAGGGCCGCATCGTCTTCCGCGAGAAGACCGCGCCGATGCCGATGAACCAGCGGCGTTTCTTTAGAAAGTGACGCGCTGACCGCCGGCATTCGCGCTGGCGGCAAAGCCGGGTCCCGGGTCGAGCCCGGGATGACAGCAAGTCATGGTCATCCCGGGCTCGACCGGGTCCCCAGCTTCCTTGCCCCAGCGACGGCAGCATGGCACCCAAGGCCCAAGGAGACCCCGATGCGCCTGACTCTCGCCGCCGCCCTGCTGCTTGCCACCCCCGCCGCCGCCGCGCCGGCGCCGGCCTCGCCGGCGGAACTCAAGGCCACCATCACCACGCTCGTCGGCTTCGGCACCCGCCACACGCTTTCCGACACGCAATCGCCCACCCGCGGCATCGGCGCCGCCCGCCGCTATGCCCAGGCGCGCTTCGAAGCGATCTCGAAGGATTGCGGCGGCTGCCTGACCATCGACCTGCCGGCCAAGATGATGACCAGCGCCCGTGTGCCGGTGCCCGCCGAAGTCGTCGACGTGCTCGCCATCCAGAAGGGCACCACCGATCCCGACCGCATCATCATCATGTCGGCGCACATCGACAGCCGCAATTCCGATCCCCTCGATGCCAAAGGCGATGCTCCCGGCGCCAATGACGATGGCTCGGGCACCGCCGCGGTGATCGAGGCAGCGCGGGTGCTGTCGAAGCAGAAATTCCCCGCCACCATCATCTATGCCGTGCTGTCGGGCGAGGAGCAGGGGCTGCTCGGCGGCAAGATCCTCGCCGAAACCGCGAAAGCCCGCGGCTGGCAGATCGAGGCGGTGCTCAACAACGACATCATCGGCAATTCCACCGGCTCGTCGGGGGAGAAGGACGACCGCACGGTGCGCGTCTTCTCGGAAGGCACCAAGGCGGTCGAAACGCCGGAACAGGCCGGCCGCCGCCGCTACAATGGCGGCGAGGTCGATTCCTCCTCGCGCAACCTGTCGCGCTTCATCGCCGGCCTTGCCGGCCGCGATCTTGCCGTCGAACAGGTCTGGCGCACCGATCGCTTCGGCCGCGGCGGCGACCAGACGCCGATGCTGGAAGCCGGCTACCCCGCCGTGCGCATCACCGAGCGCCAGGAGAATTACGACCGCCAGCACCAGAATGTCCGCACCGAAGCCGGCCGCCGCTATGGCGACCTGCTCGACGGCGTCGATTTCGCCTATCTGGCGCGCGTCACCGATCTCAACATCCGCGCGCTGGCCGCCATCGCCACCGCGCCGGCACCGCCGAAAGGCGTCAGCATCGAAGGCCAGGTCTCGCCGGACACCACGCTGAAGTGGCAGCCGGTCCCAGGCGCCACCGGCTATCGCCTCTGGTGGCGGCACACCACCGCGGCCACCTGGCAATTCCACCGCGACGTGCCCGCTGATGCCGCCGCCCATACGCTGAAAGGCATCGACATCGACAGCTGGTTCTTCGGCGTCGCCGCGCTGGGTCCGGATGGCACGATGAGCCCGGTGGTGTTTCCGGGACCGGCGGGGGCATTTTAGCCTCCGGCGGTCCTTCGACTGCGCTCAGGATGAGCGTGGGCCTCAGGCCCCAGACCCCATCTTGTTTGCAGTGCCCCACAAAATGGGGTCTGGGGCCTAAGGCCCCAGCCGCCGGAGGCAAAAGACGCCGCCGGAGGCATCCTTTCTTGAAAGCAACCTCATGATCCCCCGCGAACACTTGGCCAGTGCGCCCATCCCCGGCGGTGGCGAGCTGCGCCTGTTCCGCCGCGGTGGGGATTTCATGATCGTGCTCGATCGCAACGAGCTGATGAGCAGCCGGATGCGCGGATCGGAGGAGGCGCTGGCGGCGCTGGCCTGGGAACGGCTGCCGGATTGCCCCGATCCGCATTGGCTGATCGGCGGCTATGGCATGGGCTTCACGCTCCGCCGGGCGCTGGGGCTGCTGCCGCCGGGGGCACATGTGACGGTCGGCGAACTGGTGCCGGAGATCATCGCCTGGGCGCGGGGGGAGATGGCGGAACTGACGGCCGGCTGTCTCGACGATCCGCGCGTGCGGCTGGCGATGGGCGATGTCGGCCTGCTGATCGGCCAGGCGCGCGGTGCCTATGATGCGATATTGCTCGATGTCGACAATGGCCCTGATGGGCTGGTGCGCGACGACAATGGCGCCATCTATGCCCGCGCCGGCCTGATCGCGGCGCGTGAGGCGCTGCGGCCTGGCGGGATTTTGGCGGTATGGTCGGCGGCGCCCGATCCGCGTTTCACCCGCCGGCTGGAACGCGCCGGGTTCGCGGTGGAGGAAGTCGTGGTGCGGGCGCGGGAGAACGGCAAGGGGCCGCGGCACGTCATCTGGTTTGCGAAACGGCCGCTTTAGCTCGGCGGCGGGCGCAGCCTCGCCCGCAGCCGCGGCGCGACAAAATCGAGAAACGCCCGCAATTTCAGGGGCAGCAGCGGCGGCCCGGTGTGGACGAGGTGGATCGCCATCGGTTCGGGTTGATGGTCGCCGAGGATGGCGACCAGCCGGCCATCCGCCAGAGCGGCCGCCGCCTGGTAGGACAATAGCCTGGCGATGCCGATGCTGGCGCTGGCCGCTTCGATGATGGCATCGGCGGTATTGCCGGCAAAGCGCGGCTGGATGGTGACGCTGCGCGCGGCGCGGCCGCTGCCGAAAGGCCATTCGCGGGCGCGCTGCAGCCCTTCGAAGGCGATGCAATCATGGTCGGCAAGGTCCTCGGGCCGTTCCGGCACACCGCGCCGGGCGAGATAGGCGGGGCTGGCGCAGATCTGCCAATGCGCGTCGCCGATGCGTTGCGCGACCAGGCCGCTGTCCGGCAGTCGCCCGATGCGGATGGCGACATCGACGTGGTTTTCCACCAGATCGACGATCTGGTCCGACAGGATGGCGCGCACATTGACCTCGGGAAACACCGCGAGGAATTCGAGCACCACCGGCACCAGATAGGCCTTGCCGAACATCAGCGATGCGGTGACCAGCAGGTCGCCGCGCGGCTCGCGATATTCGCCGCCGGCGGCGCGCTCGGCGTCATCGAGGTCGTCGAGCAGGCGGCGGCCGGCGGCAACAAAGGCAGCGCCGGCGTCGGTCAGGAGCAGCTTGCGGCTGGTCCGGATCGCCAGCTGGGTGCCGAGATGGGCCTCGAGTTCGGAAACCTTGCGGCTGACGGTGGGCAGCGGCACGCCGAGCCGCCGCGACGCCGCGGACAGGCTGCCGGCATCGACCGCCGCGAGAAGGGTGCGGATGGCATCGAAGCGGTCCATGCGACCCTTCCAGAAAATGGAACCGAGGCTTCGAATATCAGCAGATACTCGCCGAAAATGGAAGCGCCTAGTTCGGGGCGGCAGGCCGGACTGGCCTGAAACGCCAACCAAGGAGCCCGCCATGACCGTTCGATTCCACACCGTCGCTGTCGACGGCACCGACATCTTCTACCGTGAAGCCGGCGATCGCAGCCGCCCGACCATCCTGCTGCTGCACGGTTTCCCCACCGCCAGCCACATGTTCCGCGACCTGATCCCGCAGCTTGCCGCCGATTATCACGTCATCGCCCCCGATCTGCCGGGCTTCGGCCAGTCGGCGATGCCGGCGCGCGATGCCTTCGCCTATACTTTCGACAATCTCGCCACTGTCATCGACCGCTTCACCGAAATCGTCGGCCTGGCGCGCTTTGGGATCTATGTCTTCGATTATGGCGCGCCGGTCGGCCTGCGCATCGCCGCCCGCCACCCGGAGCGCATCACCGCGATCATCACCCAGAACGGCAATGCCTATCTGGAAGGCGTGTCCGAAGCCTTCAACCCGGTGCAGGCCTATTGGGCCGATCCGAGCGACGCCAACCGTGCCGCGCTGCGCGGCTTCCTCGCCCCGGAAACCACGCTGTTCCAGTACACCCATGGCGTCAGCGACGCGGCGCTGGTGTCGCCCGATGGCCGCACGCTCGACGATGCCTATCTGGCGCGGCCGGGCAATGATGAAATCCAGCTCGATCTGCTGCTCGATTATGCCTCGAACGTTGCCGCCTATGGCGATTTCCAGGCTTATTTCCGCACGCAGCGGCCGCCGTTGCTCGCCGTCTGGGGTCGCAACGATCCGTTCTTCGTCCCGGCCGGTGCCGAAGCCTTCCGCCGCGACCTGCCGCGGGCCGACATCCGCTTCTTCGATACCGGGCATTTCGCGCTGGAAACCCATGCCGTCGAAATCGGTGCGGCGATCCGCGAATTCCTTGGTCGCAACATCGGCTGAGGCCGGATCCGTCAGGAGATTTCCGATGACCAAGACCTATCTGATCACCGGTGCCAGCGATGGCATCGGTCTCGAAACCGCCCGGCTGGCAGCCGCCGAAGGGGCCGCCGTGCTGCTGGTCGCCCGCGATCCGCGTCGCCTCGCTGCTGCGGCGGCAACGCTGAAGGGTCCGATCACGCCCGAGGTGGCAGCGCTTGACCTTGCCGACCCGGACGCGCTGGAGGCCTTTATCGGCCAGCTGGATGCGCGTGGCTATGTTCCCGACGTCCTCGTCAACAATGCCGGCCATGGTGCCTCTGGCGCCTTCGTCGACAGCGACTGGACGAAGATCGACATCATGCTGCGGCTCAACATGAACGCGCTCGCCCGGCTCAGCCATTGGGCGGCACGCGGCATGAAGGCCCGAGGATCGGGCGCCATCGTCAACCTGTCCGCCGCCGTCGCCACGCGCCCGACGCCCTATTTCGGCGCCTATGCGGCCAGCAAGGCATTCGTCACCAATCTGAGCCTCGCGATGCACAGCGAGTTGAAAGCCCATGGTGTCAGTGTCTCGGCGATCCACCCGCCGGCGGTGCGCACCGGCTTCGGGGGCGCCGACAAGGCCGATCTGAAAACGACGCTGGTCCACAAGCTGTTCCCGACGGTCGGCCCGGTCACGGTTGCCAGGGCGGTGCTGGGTGCGGTCGCCCGGCAACGCCGTTCGGTCATCATCGGGCCGGTGGCCGGCATCGTCATGGGGACCGCCCCGATCCTGCCGCGCGCGCTCGATCTCGCTTTCATGACCTTGCTGTTCAAGGGGCAGCGCGCCGCCGCCTGACCGCGGCGCGCCACCCATCAGGAGATTCGAAATGCTTGAACCTGTTGATCTTGTTAAGGGTTTTTATGCTGCGGTCGTGGCCGGGGACGTTCCCGGCGTTGTCGCCCTGCTGCATCCGGCGCTTCGCTGGACCGAAGCCCGGGGCTTCCCCTATTACAGCGGCACCTGGCAAACGCCCCAGGAAGTCGTCGACAAATTGCTCGTGCCGCTGCTGCGGGATTGGGATGATTTCTCGGCCACTGCCGATGACTTCATCGTTGCAGGCCAGCGCGTGGTCAGCCTTGGCGCCTATGCCGGCACCAACAAGAAGACTGGCAAGCGCATGCATGCCCCCTTCGCCCATGTCTGGCAGATTGCCGACCACAAGCTGCAGCGCTTCGATATGTACACCGACACGCTGCTCATCGCCGCCGCGACGGCGTGACCCCAGGCCAGAAAGGAAATTGCCATGACCCGATTGCTGTTCATCAAGGCCTCGCCGCGCGACGAATCACGCTCGGTACAGGTCGCCCAGGCCTATCTCGACGCGCTGCGCGCCCGGACGCCCGATCTCGTCGTCGATACGCTGGCGCTCTGGAACGAGCCGCTGCCCGATTTCGACGGCGACCGCGCCAATGCCAAGCTCGCCGTGATCACCGGTGCCGGCCATGATGCCGCGCAACGCACGCAATGGGACGAAATCACCGCAATCGCCAACCGCTTCGCCGCCGCCGACATCTATCTGTTCGCGGTGCCGATGTGGAACGGCGGCATCCCCTATCGGCTGAAGCAATATATCGACATCATCCACCAGCCGGGGCTGTTGTTCGGACTCGACCCCGCCACGGGCTATTTCGGCCTGCTGCAGGGCAAGCGCGCCGTGCTCGTTTACACCAGCGGCGCCTTCAGCCCGGCGGCGCCATCGCCGGCGTTCGGCACCGATCACCATTCGACCTATATGCGCGCCTGGCTCAACCAGGCCGGCATCACCGATCTGGCCGAAATCCGCTACCAGCCGACCCTGCTCGATCCCGACAGCGATGCCGCTTTCGCCCGGGCAAGGGCGGCAGCGGCGGCGCTGGCCGGCTGACGCGGCCGGAACGCTTCGGCGGCGGCGATCCCCGCATCCGCCGCCGCCGAGCTTCCGGCCGATCAGGCGATCAGCGCAAACTCGCTGCCGCTCGGCAGCGGTCGCGGATAGGTGAGGTCGATGCCGAGCACGCCTTCCCAATAATCATTGCTGCCGAAGCCATAGGCATCGAGGATGTGGACGGTCTGGGTGCCATCGGCGGACGCCAGCGTGATGACGAGATCGAGGGCCCGCGCGCTGTTGTTGAGGGCAAAGCCATCCACGGTTTCCGCTGTCGACAGGAAGCTGACCCGCGCGCCCGTAACCGTGATTCCGGCGCCGAACTGGATCGTGTCGCCCTCGCTGCGGTAGAGGTCGGTGACGATATCGACCGCGCCATCGGACACCGCATCGAACAGGAAGACGTCGGCATCGACGCCGCCCTGCAATATGTCGTCGCCCTCGCCGCCGATCAGCGTGTCGTTGCCGCGCGCGCCGAGCACCCGGTCATCACCGGCGCCGCCGGAAACGACGTTCGCCCCGGCACTGCCGGTCAGACTGTCGCCGAAGGCCGAGCCCGACAGATTCTCGAAGTTGCTGAGCGTGTCGGTGCCGGCGCCCTGGGTGTTCTGGGCAAAGCCGAACGCGAGACTGACGGTGACGCCGCTGCCGGCACTGGCATAGCTGGCGGTATCGATGCCATCGCCGCCGTCGAGCCGGTCGTTGCCGGCGCCGCCGTCGATGCTGTCCGGGCCGGCGGTGCCGTCGATCGTGTCGTCGCCCGGGGTTCCGGGGTTCGTGCCGCTGTCGCTGACATCGGTAACGGTCACCGCGATGGCCTGGTCGTCCAACAGCCCGCCGGCGCTGGCGCGCACGACGACGTCATAGACATTGTTTCCGCCGACATCGCCCGGCGCTTCGAAGTCGGGCGCGGCGAGGAAGCGCAGCGCGCCGGTGGCGGCGTCGATTTCGAACCGGCCGGCGTCGTCGCCGCCGACGATGCCATAGCTGATCGTCGTTCCGGCATCGGGATCGGTCGCGATGACGGTCGTCACCGCGGTCTGGTTTTCGGCCACCGCCACCGCCGCGGTGGCGCCGCCGCCGTCCGAGGTGATGACCGGCGGGCTGTCGACCAGATCGACCGGCCGGAAGATCCGCGCTGCGACGCCGAACATGCTGGTATCGCCGAGATTGCCGCTGAGGTCGCTCCAGGCGACCACAAGGGCGCCATCGGCAAGGGTCGCGATCTGGCCGCCAAGTTGCATCCGGTTTGTCTCGCTGTTGACGAGGAACTCGGTGCCGACCTTGCTGCCATCTGCGGCATAGACCTGAGCCTTGATGCTCGATTCGCTGGCGTCGCCGAGTGTGCCGCTGTCATCGTTCCAGGTGATGACGAAGCCGCCATCGTCGAGTGCGGTCGACTCGGAACCGATCTGAAAACCATCCTTCTGGGTGTTGACAAGGAATTCGCTGCCGACCCTGTCACCGCTGGTATCGAAGCGCTGCGCTTTGATGCTGCGGAAGCTGTCGTCGCCGAGCGTGCGGCTGTCGTCATTCCAGGTCACCAGAAAGCCGCCATCGGCAAGGCCGGTGACGCTGGCATCGCTCTGGTCCCTGCCGGTTGCCGTGTTGACGAGGAACTCGCCGCCCAGCTTCTCGCCGTTCGCATCGAAAATCTGCGCCTTGACGCCGACGGAATCGGTGTCGCCGCCGATACGGCTGGAGTCGTTCCAGACGATGACGAACCTGCCATCCGCGAGCCCAGTCGCGGCCGGACCCGATTGATTTCCAACCTGGTTGGTGTTGACGAGGAACTCGTCGCCTACCCGCTCGCCGCCGGCGCCGAACAGCTGCGCCTTGACCGCGCCGTCCTCGATGTCGCCGCTGGAATGAAACCAGCTGATCACGAAGCCGCCGCCGGTCAGCCCGGTGATCACCGGATCATACTGCCGCCCCTCAATTATCGAATTGACCAGGAACTCGCTGCCGACCCGGTTCCCGTTGTCGGCAAAGATCTGTGCCTTGATGCTGGTGTTGCTGTCGTCACCCAGCGTGCCGCTGAAATCAGCCCAGGTCGCCACAAAGCCGCCATCGGCGAGCGCGGTGATGCGCGGGTGAACCTGCGGACTGGCCGCCTCGGTGTTGACGATGAACTCGCTGCCCACCCGGTTGCCGTTGCTGTCGAACAATTGTGCCCGGATATCCTGATCGGGGGCCGTGCCGACGCCAAGCAAGCGGCTCCAGTCCTCCCAGGCGACAACGAAGCCGCCGTTTTTCAGCGCGGCAATCGACCCACCGGCCTGGTTGCGGAGGGTTTCGGTGTTGACCAGAAACTCGCCGCCCGCCGGCACGAAGGGCATGCGTTCATCGACATCGGTGATGGTGATGGCGATTGCCTGATCGTCGCTGAACACGCCGTCGCTGGCGCGGACGGTCACATCGAACACATTGTCGCCGCCGGCATCGCCCGGCGCCTCGAAGTCCGGCACGGTCAGGAAGCGCAGCTCGCCGCTGGCGGCGTCGATCTTGAACAACGCGGCGTCGTCGCCGCCGGCGATGCTGTAAGTCCGCGGGATCACATAGGCATCGGCGTCGGTGGCGGTCACCCGCGTCGCCAGCCGCTGATTCTCCTCGAGGAAGATGCTCGCCGTCGCGCCGCCGCCGTTCGACGTGATGACCGGCGGCAGGTCATTGGCGTCGAAGCGGTCGTTGACCGTCACCGCGATCGCCTGATCGTCGAACAGCGCGCCGTCGCTGGCGCGGACGACCACATCATAGACATTGTTGGCGCCGACATCGCCGGGCGCCTCGAAATCCGGCGCGGCGCGGAAACGCAGCGCGCCGGAGATGGCGTCGATCTCGAAGCGATCGGCGTCGTCGCCGCCGACGATCCGATATTCGATCGTCGTGCCGGGATTGACGTCGGTCGCGCTGACGAACGTTACCGCCGTGCTGTTCTCGAGGATGCCGACACTTGCGGTGGCGCCGCCGCCATCGGAGACGATCACCGGCGCGGTGGCGGGCAGATCGACCCGGAACACCCGCGCATAGACATTGCTGTAATCGTTGGTTCGGGTTGTGTCGCTATCCTGCCAGCCGATCACGAAGCCGCCGTTGCTCAGGCCGGCGATGGCAGGGGAACCCAGGAAATAGGGGCCGACGGTGGTGGCGACCGCGACTTCGTCGCCGATCGGCGTGCCATCGGCGGCGAAATACTGGGCGCGAAGGAAGTTGTCCCCGTTGCCGAAGCTCGTCCAGGTCGCCACGAAGCCGCCGCTGGTCAGGCCGGTGATGGCGGGTTCGAACTGATGCTCGGCCGTCGTGGTATTGATCAGCAATTCGGAACCGACACGGCTGCCATCGGCATCATAGACCTGCGCCTTGGTGCTGCTGCCGTCGCTGTCGCCCAGGGTCCTGCTGAGATCCTGCCAGCCGATGACGAAGCCGCCATTGGTGAGGGCGGTGATGGTGGGGATGTTCTGGAAATTGCCGGTTTCGGTATTGACCAGGAATTCATCCTCGCCGGCACTGCCATCGGCTTCGAAAATCCGCGCCTTGATGTTTTCGCGTTCGCTGTCGCCGGGTGCGGTCAGATAGCTCGACCAGGCGATGACGAATCTGCCATCGGCAAGGCCGGTGACGGTGGGCAGGTTCTGCTCCAGCAGCGTTTCGGTATTGACCAGGAACTCGTCGCTGGTGGGGTTGCCATAGTCGTCGAAGATGCGCGCCTTGACGTCATTGGCACTGACGCCGTCGAAAATGGCGCTGTTATCGTTCCAGCTGACCACAAAGCCGCCACCGACAAGACTGGCGACAGAGGGGTTGTTCTGATCCAAAGAGGTTTCGGTATTGACGAGGAACTCGCCGCCGACGGTATTGCCATCGGCATCGAAGACCTGCCCCTTGATTTCGGTGCCCGGAAAATCCTCCGAAGATTGGCTGTCATCGATCCAGGTGATGACGAAGCCGCCGTTGGCAAGGCCGGTGACCGCCGCGGACGTCTGGTTCTGAAATGTCGTGCTGTTGACCAGGAATTCCGAACCGGATGGCGCGCCGTTCTGATCGTAACGCTGCGCCTTGATGCTGTAGAGGCTGTCATCACCTCCGGTTGTGCTCGCATCCTCCCAGGCCACCACAAAGCCGCCACCCGTCAGGCTGGCAACGCTGGGATAGACCTGCGGGTTGAACGTCACGGTATTGACGAGAAAATCATTGCCGACGCCGACGATCGCCATGACACTGCCTCCCTCGCCATCGCCAATCGCGGCGGCGGCGGTTGCAGCGTCATCGCCCATCGCGCCCGCCGCCGCATCGGCCAAAGGGATTAATCCCGATGGGGGAGGCGCCGGCGGCGCGGGTGGTCAGATCTCGCGGGCGACGGTGATTTCGATGAGGGTGGGGGCGCTCGCCGCCAGCGCCGCCGTGAACGCATCGCGGACTTCCGCCAGCGTCTCGGCCCGCACGCCGGCGACGCCATGCGCCGTCGCCAGTGCCAGGAAATCGATCGCCGGCGCTTCGATGTCCATGGCGAGATAGCTGTCCAATCGCGCGCTATGGTCGCCGATGGCGCGGGTGCGCTGCTTGAGGATGCGATAGCCACGGTTGTTGAAGATGACGACGACGACCGGCAGCTTGTAATGCGCCAGCGTCCACAGCGCCGCCGCGCTGTACATGGCGCTGCCGTCGCCGCTCAGCACCACCACCGGCCGGTCGGGGTGGGCGAGCTGGATGCCGGCGGCCTGGGGAATGGCGACACCGATGCCGCCGCCGCGCATGCCGAACCAGCTGTCCGGCCGCACCGCCGGCACCAATTGGCGGACGGTGTTCATGCCGCTCGACAGCAGCTCCTCGATGACGACGGCGTTCTCGGGCAGCAGTTCGCCGATCAGTTTCAGCACCGGCATCGGTTGCAACGGCATTTCGCCGGCCATCGCGTCGGCGCGGGCGAACAGCGCGGCGCGGGCCTCCGCGAGCGTTGCGGCGATGGCGTTGCTGCGATGCGCACCGCAGCCAGCGACCAGCGCGGTCAGTTCCGGCAGGGTCGCCTTGGCATCGCCCTGGATCGCCGCGGTGGCGGCGAAATTCTTGCCGATCTGCCAGGGTTCGTCATCGAGATGGACGACGCGCGTGCCCGGCGCCAGCGCTTCCACGCCGGTCGCCTGGCTCTGGGTCAACAGATCGGCGCCGATCGAGACGAGCAGGTCGTGCTTTTCCATCACCGCGCGCAGCGCCGGCGTCATCCGCGCCACCGTGCCGGCATAGAGGCGGTGGTTCGACGGGAAGGCGGCGGTGTTGGCCATGCCTTCGAGATAAACGGGAGCGCCGATGGCTTCGGCGAAGG
>JAIXZK010000351.1 GCA_027489695.1 Sphingomonadales bacterium | reverse complement strand
TTGATCGAGCAGGCGCATGCCCTCGGCTATCGCGGCAGCCTCGTCCATTATGTCGGGATGAGCCATTTCCCCGGCCTGGCCTGGGATGCCGGCGAGGCGGCGTATCTGGCCGGCGGCGCCGCGCCGGCCATTGCCGGGCCGGCGGCGGCCTGGCACGCGGATTTCCTGGCGCGGGCCGGGGCGCTCGGCTTTTCGCCGATCCTGTCGCTGTCGTTCGAGCTGTTCGACGCCAATTGCCCGGCCGGCTGGGCGCAGCGCGCCGGCGATGGCGCGCGGGCGGCAACCGGCTATGTGCCGCCTTCGACCTTGCTGTCGCCGAACGCGCGCGAGGCCATGGCCTGGCTGGCCGAGGTCGCGCTGGCGTTTCTGGCGCTGGCGACGGCGGCGGGGGTGGCGCCGCGCTTCCAGATCGGCGAGCCCTGGTGGTGGGTGGGGCCGGACCATCGCCCCTGCCTTTACGATGCGGCGACCGTGGCCCGCTGGCAGGCCGAAACCGGCGCGCCGCCGCCGGCCATCACCGACATCCGGGCGGTGACGACGGCGGCGGAGCGCGCCTGGCTCGACTGGTGCGGGGCGTGCCTCGGCGAGGCGACGCTCGGCTTGCGCGACGCGGTGCGGGCGGCGGTCCCCGATGCCGAGGTGCTGCTGCTCTTCTATGCGCCGCAGGTGCTGAACCAGGCGGCGCCGGAGCTGATCCGCGCCAATCTGCCGCTCGCCTGGGCACATCCGGCCTTCGATGTGCTGCAGCTCGAGGATTATGATTTCGTCACCAGCGGCGACGAAGGTGGCCAGGCGCGCGGGCGGACGGCGGTGGCGGAGCGGCTCGGCTATCCGCTGGCACGGCAGCATTATTTCAGCGGCTTTGCTGCCAGCGCCGGCGATTGGCCGCGCATCGTCGCGGCGGCCGCCGCGGCGGTGGCGCGCGGCGTGCCCGAAGTCTTCGTCTGGGCCTGGCCGCAGATCGCGCGCGACGGCTGCACCATCTTCACCATATCCGGGGAGGCGCCGATGACGGCCTTTCATGACGTGCTGTTCCCGCTCCAGCTTGGCTATGGCGCCACCGGCGGGCCCGAGTTTTCGACGCAGGTGGTGATCACCGGGTCGGGGCATGAACAGCGCAACAGCCAATGGGGCGATGCCCGGCTGTATTTCGATGCCGGTGTGGGCGTGCGGTCGGAGTCCGATCTGACGGCGCTGGTGGCGTTTTTCCGGGCCCGGCGTGGCCAGGCGCATGGTTTTCGCTTCCGCGATCCGCTCGACCATGACTCGGGGCCGGGCGGCGGCGCCGGCATCGCCGCGACCGACCAATTGCTCGGCATCGGCGATGGCCGCATCACCCGCTTCGCGCTGCTGAAGCGCTATGGCGACGCCGAGGATCCGCAGCGGCGGCGGATCACCCGGCCGGTCGCCGACAGCGTTCGCGTCGCGATTGACGGCGTCGCGGTGGCCAGCGGCTGGGCTCTGGGCGAGGGTGGCCATGTCGATTTCACCACTCCGCCGCCGGCCGGGGCGCGGGTGACGGCGGGCTTCGCCTTTGATGTGCCGGTGCGCTTCGCCGTCGATCGTATCGATGTCAGCCTCGCCGGCTGGCGCGCTGGCGAACTGCCGTCGGTGCCGCTCGTCGAAGTGCGGGAAGCCTGATGTCGGGGCAGGGCAGCCCGGCGGCGCTTGGCGCGGCGTTGGCCGGCGAACTCACCTTTCTCGCGCTGTGCTGGCGGATCGTGCGGAGCGACGGCGTCGCGCTGGGGTTCACCACCCATGATGCGCCACTGTGGGTCGGCGGCCTGCGCCATGCCAGCGCACCGGGCATGGCGCCTTCCGCTGTCGTTTCCGGCAGCGGCCTCGATGCCGACACGATGGAGATCGAGGGCGGGCTGAGCAGCGCCGAGGTGACCGCCGCCGATCTCGCCGCCGGGCGCTATGATGGCGCGGCGGTGCGGCTGACCCTGGTCGACTGGCGTGATCCCGATGGCGGTGCGCAGTTGTTGGCACAGGGCACGATCGGCGCGGTCGCGATCGGCAGCGGCGCCGATGCCGGCTTCACCGCGACCTTGCGCGGCCCGACGGCGGTGCTGGAAGCGGTGGCGGTCGAGGCCTATTCGCCCGAATGCCGCGCCGAACTGGGCGATGCGCGTTGCCGTGTCGCCTTGCGTGGCCGCACCCGGCGCGGCCGGATTGCCGCCAACACCGGCAATGCGGTGGCGATCGAGGGCCTCGGTCCCGGCGATGTGGCCTTCTATACCGACGGCCGGCTGCGGCTGCTCGACGGCGCCGATGCCGGCACCGAGCGGCGCATCATCGGCAGTGATGCGGAGCGGCTGCTGCTCGATACGTCGCTGTCGGCGGCGATCGGCGTCGCTGTCGAAATCCTGCAAGGCTGCGACAAGCGCTTTGCCACCTGCCGGGACCGGTTCGCCAATGCCGCCAATTTTCGCGGCGAGCCGCATGTGCCGGGTGGCGACCTGCTGACCCGTTTCGGCGGCCTGTGATCGCCGATGACCGGTGCCGATCATCGCCGCCAGGCTGCGGTGGCCGCCGCGCGTTTCTGTGTCGGCACGCCGTTCCGGCCACAGGGGCGGGTGCCGGGACTGGGCCTCGATTGCGTCGGCGTCGTCGTCGTGGCGGCGACGGCAGCCGGTGTCGTGGTGGACCCGCCGCCCTATGCCCTGTCGGGCGAGCATGAACGGGCGCTGGTCGCGGCGCTGCGGTGCCATGGCTGTCGCCCGGTCGTCGAAGCCAGCGACGGCGATATCCTCGTCATGGCCCCATCACCCCGCCACCGCCATCTCGGGATCGTGACGCCGGCCGGCCTGGTCCATGCCCATGCCGGCCTTGGCCGCGTGGTCGAGGGGCCTATCGATCCCGCCTGGGCAATGCTGGCCGCCTGGCGACTTCCGGGAGCTTGAACCCCCATGGCAACGCTGATCTTCGGCGCACTCGGTCGCGCCATCGCCGGGCCGATCGGCGGCATCCTCGGCACCGGCCTTGGCGGCGTGCTCGATCGCGCCATCCTGGGTGGCGGCGGCGGCAGCCCCGGCCGGGTGGCCGATCTCGCCGTGCAGAGCGCCGCCTATGGCGAGCCGATCCCCATCGTCCATGGCCGGATGCGGGTGGCGGGCAATCTGATCTGGACCAGCGGCATCGCCGAAAGCCGTGCCCGCGGCGGTGGCAAGGCAGCGCCGCGCACCGCCGCCATGCATTATTCGGCGTCGTTCGCGGTCGGGCTGACGGCGCGGGCCATCGCCGATGTCGGGCGGATCTGGGCCGACGGCCGCTTGCTGCGCGATGCCGACGGCGAATTCGCCAGTCCGGTGACCATGCGATTGCACCGCGGCGACGAGCGCCAGGCCGTCGATCCGCTGATCGCCGCCGCCGAGGGCGCTGCCGGCGCGCCGGCCTATCGCGGCCTCGCCTATGCGGTGTTCGAGGATCTGCCGCTGGCCGATTATGGCAACCGCATCCCCAATCTGATGTTCGAGATCATCGCCGATCGCGCCGAAAGCATCGACATGGGTGCCATATTGGTTGCCCTGGCCGGCAATGCGGACGTGTCGCGCCGCGGCGATTTTCCGGCGGTAGCCGGCCATGCCGCCAATCGCGCCGGCAGTCGCGGCGAGGCGATGGCGGGATTGTTCGAGATTTCGGGCGCGGCGCTGGCGGCCGGCGAATCGCTGGTGCTGCAGGCCGGCGCGGGCGGCCATGCCGCCATCGAACCTGGTGACATGGATGCGCATGTGCCGGGGACGAGGCCGCGTCCCGAGCGCCGCCAGCACCACCCGGCCGGGACGGCCGCCGGAGTCGAGATCGGCTTTTACGACCGCAGCCGCGATTACCAGATCGGCCTGCAGCGCGTTCGCCGCAGTGCCGCCAGCGGGCCGATGCTGCAGCGCGCGATCGCCGCCACCATGCTGCCGGCCGACGCCAAGGCGCTGGCCGCGGCCGTGCTGGCCCGGCATGAGGCCGGGCGCGTGCGGGCGACGGTGCGCCTGCCGTGGCGGCATCTCGACAAGACGCCGGGCAGCCTGTTGCGCCTCCGCGACGATGCGTCGCTGTATCGCGTCGTCAGCCAGCGTTTCGAGCAGTTCCTCGTCTCGCTCGATCTCGAACGGGTCGCGACCGTGCCGCTGCCGCCGCCGGCGAGCGACGGCGGTCGCCCGGCGCGTTTCGACGACGGTCCGCCCGGTCCGACCGCCATGCAGCTGCTCGACCTGCCGCCGCTGCCCGGCGACCTGCCGGCGGGCCCGCGAATGTGGGTGGCGGCGGCCGGTGCCGCGCCGGCCTGGCGCCGCGCCGCGATCGCGGTGAGCAGCGACGGCGGCGCCAGCTTCGGCGACGCCGGGACCGCGCCGATGGCGACGGTGGGCACGACGCTGACGGCATTGCCCGCCGGCAATGTCGCCGCCTGGGACGGCTTTGGCGCGGTCGATGTCGAGCTTCTCTCGGATGCGATGTGGCTCGAACCGCGGCCGACCGCTGCGGTGCTGGCCGGCGCCAATCTGGCACTGGTTGGTGAGGAGATACTCCAGTTTGCCCGGGTCGAAGCGCTCGGGGGGCGGCGCTTCCGGCTGGCGGGACTGTTGCGCGGGCGGCGTGGCACCGAGGCGGCGGTCGCCGGCCATCGCGCCGGCGAGCGCTTCGTGCTGCTGGATCCCGCCAGCCTGTTGCCGATCGATCCCGGGATCGATGCCATCGGCGCCACCTTGCTGGTGCGGCCGCAGGGGGCGGGCGACGCGGCGGCCCCCGGCCAGGCTGTCGTCGTTGCCGGGCGGGCGCTGGCGCCGCTGTCGCCCGTGCATTTGCGACTGGCGCTGGTCGGCGGCGATGTTCACGCCGCCTGGTGCCGCCGCAGTCGCGCCGGCTTCGCCTGGACCGACTTCATTGACGCGCCGCTGGCCGAAGCGCGCGAGCGCTATCGCATCGTGGTGACGCTCGACGGCCGCGTGGTTCGTCAGATCGAAAGCGGCACGCCCGCCTGTGTCTACACTGCCGCCGACCGAGTCGCGGATGGCGGCGGCGCCCGTGTCGGCATCGCCGTCGCGCAGCTGAGCGATGTCGTCGGCCCCGGCGTCGCCGCGACGGCGTCGATCGGCTGAACCGACCTGTCGAGGAGAAGGAACGATGAGTGCCACCCAACGCTTCGATCTGCCGCTGCTCGCCGCCGGGCAGGCGCAGAAGGAAGTCACGCACAATGAAGCGCTGCTCGCGGTCGACCGGCTGCTGCACCTGGTCGTCGAGAGCCGCAGCCAGA
Organism: Sphingomonadales bacterium; assembly: GCA_027489695.1. GTDB lineage: Bacteria > Pseudomonadota > Alphaproteobacteria > Sphingomonadales > Sphingomonadaceae > Sandarakinorhabdus. The sequence goes on along the minus strand of JAIXZK010000351.1, from coordinate 21,895 downwards.
CGGACCCGCCCGCCGATCCGGCGGCCGGAAGCGCCTATGTGGTGCCCGTGGCGGCGACCGGCGCCTGGAGCGACCATGACGGCCAGATCGCCAGCCATGACGGCTTTGGCTGGACGTTCACGCCGCCGGTGCGCGGCACGATCGCCTTTGTCGCCGATGAAGGCGGGTTCGCCCTTTTCGAGTCTTCCTGGGCGGCAACGGGCTGGCCGGTGACCGGCCTGCGGATCGCCGGCCGGCAGGTTCTGGCCGCGGCGCCCAGCGCGGTGTCGGGACCAGCCGGCGGAACCGTTGTCGACTTGGAATGTCGAAGCGCAATCAATGCCTTGATCTCAGCGTTGCAGGTCCAGGGTATCGTTGCCTGAGCCTTATGCGGTCCGCTTTCGCCGCTTTCGCCGATCGACTGTTGCTCGCCGGCCACAAACTGCAGCATTCGATGCTTGCGCGTGCTGCTTTTCGTGCGTTAGAGCGTTGGACAGTTCGATACAAACACGGAGTTGAAAGGGGATGACAATGCGGAACCTCGCTTTGGCGATGGCGCTTGCTACGACTGCGCTCGCCACGCCGGCGCTCGCGCGCGATGATTCTTGGTATATCGGCGTCGGGATCGGTCCCAACCTGCAGCAGAACGAGCAGTTCGACCTGCGTCGCCCCGGCACCACGGTGATCGTGCCCGACGGCATTCGTCAGCAGTACAACATCGGCTTCGATGTTGGTGGCACTGTCGGTTACGACTTCGGCCTGCTCCGCGCCGAATTCGAAGTTGCCTACAAGCAGAACGGCGTCGATCGCACGATCATTGAACAGGCCGTTCCGGCCATCAACACCGGCAGCGGCATTGCCGTTCCGGGCATCGGCATCAACCGCAATGCCGCCGGCAACTCGCGCGCCCTTTCGTTCATGGCCAATGCCATGTTCGACTTCGGCGGCAAGGACAAGGATGTCGGCGCCTTCATCGGTGCCGGTGCCGGTATCGCCCGCGTCCAGCATGCCCGTCAGCGCTTCACCGGCGCCGGCGCTGCCTGGCTCGACGACAGCGACACCAACTTCGCCTGGCAGATCCTGGCTGGCGTCTACAAGCCGATCAGCGATCACGTCGATCTCGGCATCAAGTATCGTTTCTTCAACGTTTCGAACGTTGGCACCTTCACCACCAATGGTGTGGAAACGAACACCCGCTATCGCAGCCACAGCCTGCTGGCGACGCTGACCTACAACTTCTTCACCGCGGAGCCGCCGCCCCCGCCGCCGCCGCCCCCGCCCCCCCCGCCGCCGCCCCCGCCGCCGCCGCCGCTGCCGCCGTGCCCGCCGGCTGCTGTGACCCCGGGTCCGTTCCTGGTCTTCTTCGATTGGGACAAGTCGGCCATCACCGCCGAAGCCGCGTCGATCCTCGATCGCGCTGCCGAGCAGTTCGCCGCCACCGGCCAGACCAGCGTTCAGCTTGCCGGCCACGCCGACAAGTCGGGCAAGGACGACTACAACGTCGCCCTGTCGCAGCGTCGCGCTGACGCCGTGAAGGCCTATCTCGCCACCAAGGGCGTGCCGGAAACCGCGATGGCCACCGAGGCCTTCGGTGAAAGCCGTCCGCTCGTCGACACCGCCGATGGTGTTCGCGAACCGCAGAACCGCCGGGTGGAAATCACCTTCAGCGGCGCTCCGGTCGCGCCGCAGACCAACTGCGTCCCGCAGTAAGTCTGCCACCGGCAAGAATTGGGGCCGCGTCCTTCGGGACGCGGCCCTTTTTCTATGTCCGGCGTTCCGCAAGGCCGGCAGTTGCACGCGCGCAGCGGCGCCGACGCCGCATGTGTCGGGTCCGGCCGCAGGGACTGCGGCCGCGCAGGGCAGTCAGGATCGGGAGCAGGGCAAGCAGCTCAGCGCTGCGCTTCGGCCACTTCGTCGGCTGGCTCGAATGGGGGCAAAAGCAAAGGTTGTATCGCAACCACAGCCAGCCCGGGGGAAAGCGCCTGATAGGCGAGAGCCGCGCGCACTTCGCCGGCTTCGGCCATGGCGGTGCGCCGCAACTGGCCCTTGGGCAGCGCCAGGACGCGGCGCCCGACCCAGCCCGCTACATCGCAGAAGCGATATTGGGCATCGAGGGTCGAATAGCTGTTGTAGGTGCGCGTGGTATATTGATCGAAGCTGGAGGCGCCGCGGGTCTTCGCCTGCTTGCGGAAGTGCCCGAGCATCGTCGTTTGCGCGGCCATCAGCTCGTCGCCATGGTGCTTCAACATGTCGTTGTAATTGTTGACGGTGCGCAGAAAGCGCGAAAACTGGCACTGCAGCGCCGCGACGTTCAGTGCGGCGCGGACGTTCCAGATGGCGTTGGCTTCGGCCTCGGCCGGCGTCAGGTTGCGCAGAACCACCGCTTTCGGCGTCATGAAGCCGCCAGGCACGACAATGGCCGGGGCGGCGGCGACGACGGGTTTGGCGATCGGCTTGGGCGGCAGCTTGCGCCGAACCGGCTTTTTCTTGACGGCAGCCTGGGCCGGCGCTGGCGCCAAAATCGGCGCCACGGCCAGAATCGCCAGGGCAGTTGTCAGCACGCGCAACATCGATGAACCCTGCAGGGATTGGGGGACCGGCATAGCGTTGCTGCTGCCGGTCCGCCACCCCTCTTGCGGTCCGCCGTGATCCGGCAGCCGCAATGGCGATCAGCCGAGGATGCTGCCGAGCTGCATGGCGACCGACATGTCGCCTTCCACCTTCAGCTTGCCCATCATGAACGCCATCTGGGCATTCTGTTTGCCGGTGGCGATGTCCATGAAATCGGCCATCGAGACCTTGACGGTGCAATCGGTCGGCGCGTCGGTGTTGTCGACGATGGCCGGCGACACCTTGTCATCGATGCGCACCAGGCCGTCGCCGCCGAAATCGAACTTCACCGACTTCTTGAAGTTTCCGCCAGCGCCGATACGGCCCTGCATCTGTTCGGTAATCTGTTCCAGGCTCATGGCTCAATCCTTCCCCAAATAAAAAAGGGCCGCCTCGCGGCGGCCCTTTCCTAACCAATGCGAACGAGAAGTCGAGCTTACTTCTTCTCGGCGGCCATGGCGTCAGCGGCCGGAGCGGCCATGGCGTCAGCGGCCGGAGCAGCAGCGGCGTCAGCAGCCGGAGCGGCGGCGTCGGCAGCGCCAGCGGCCGGGGCGGCCATGGCGTCAGCAGCCGGAGCGTCGGCAGCCGGAGCGGCCATGGCGTCAGCGGCCGGAGCAGCGGCTTCGGTGGTGGTGGTTTCGGTGGTGGTGGTTTCAGCCTTCTTCTCGCCGCAAGCGACGACGAACAGGGCGGCGCCAGCGATCAGCGTGGCGGTCTTCAGCTTCGAAACGATGTCAGCCATTTTCAAACTCCTGTTGGATTGCCTGGACCCAGGACAAGTTGGGTCGGTAAATCTTTATCCCCCAACCCGAGTGGACATTAGCAGAAATCCGCTCCCCCTCAAGCGCCATGTGACAAGTGGATTAAATCGGTGCCGGTCCGGCTTGCAGGTGGTCGAGCAGCACCGGCAGTCGGCGGTGCAGGGCGTCGTCAACCGCTGCGAAGTCGGCAATGACGCCAAGTGCGGCCAGGCTGGTCACTGGCTCGGCGAGGCCGCAGGGGACGATGCCGGAAAAATGCTCGAGATCGGGCGCGACGTTGATGGCGACGCCGTGGAAGCTCACCCAGCGGCGCAACCGCACGCCGATCGCCGCGATCTTGGCGGGGCCGGCCGGGGTCTCGGTCCAGACGCCGACCTTGCCATCGATGGTGCGCGCGTCGACTCCGAACTCGGCCAGCGTCGCGATCAGCCAGGCTTCCAGCCCGGCGACAAAGGCGCGGACGTCGCGGCCGCGCGCGGCAATGTCGAGCATCACATAGACGACACGCTGGCCGGGACCATGATAGGTATAGCGGCCCCCGCGACCGGCGCCGAACACCGGAAAGCGGTCCGGAACCAGCAGTTCCGCCGGGTCGGCGCTGGTCCCCGCCGTGTAGAGCGGCGGGTGTTCGACCAGCCAGCACTGCTCGGCCGCCGTTCCGGCGCGGATGGCATCGGCACGGGCCGCCATCGCCGCCAGGGCGTCGGGATAGGCGAGCAGGCTGGGCTCCACCCGCCATTCGGGCGTGCGCAAGGTCACAGGGCGGCGACGAACTTCCGCAGATCGGCGAGGAACAGCTCGGGCTCTTCCAGGCTGGCGAAATGCCCGCCGCGCGGCATGTCGGTCCAGTGCACGACATTATAGCCACGTTCGACCATCGCCCGTGGCGGAAAGGCGAGCAGGTCCTTCGGGAAGGCGGCGACGCCGGTCGGCTTTTCGATACGGCTTCCCGGCGGGATCGAGAAACCGCCTTCCAGGAACATGCCGCGATAGATCCAGGTCGCGGTCAGGAAGCTGCGTGTCGTCAGGTAAATCATGATGTTGGTCAGCATTGTGTCGAAGCCATAGGGCGGATCGGTGACGCCCTTCGGATTCTCGTCCGACCAGCCGACGAATTTCTCGGCGAGCCAGGCGGCGACACCCATCGGCGAATCCATCATGGCAAAGCCCAGGCTCTGCGGCTTGGTGCCCTGCAGCTGCAGGTACGCGGTCTCGCGGTCGCGGATCGCCACCGCCTTCTGCAGCCACTCGCCTTCCTCGGCCGTCGTCGGGCTCATGTCGGCCGGGCGCAGGCCGAAGCCGTTCAGGTGAATCGCCTCGACCCGGGCGCTGTCGATCCCGATCCAGCCGCCGATGACGCAGCCCCAGTCGCCGCCCTGGTAGAGATAGCGGTCATAGCCGAGCGCTGGCATCAGCGCGTCGTAAAGTTTGGCAACGCCGCGCGGGCCGGTCGGCTGCCGCGGCCGGTCCGACCAGGCATAGCCCGGCAGCGACGGCGCCACGACATGAAAGGCCGGCTGCGACGGGTCTTCGGGTTCGGCCAGCCGCTCGATGATCGCATCGAATTCGAGGATCGAGCCCGGCCAGCCATGGGCGATCAGCAGCGGCCGCGCATCGGGCCGCGACGAACGCTGGTGGACGGCATGCAGGTGAAAGCCATCGCCGACATCGACGCGGACATGGGACAGCCGGTTGAGATGCGCGACCGCCGCCGGCCAGTCGAACCCATCCAGCCAATGGGCGCGCAGCCGTTCCATGTAATCGCGATTGGCACCATGCGCCCAGCCGGCGCCCGCTGGCTCCTCGAAGAAGCGGAACTCCTCGACCCGGCGCCGGATCCAGGCTGTCTCCTCGGCGTTGACCGGGATTTCGAAGGGCAGGGCGGTCATGCGGCGATTCCCAGCTTGCGCTCCAGGGTGCGGCGGCCGGCAATCATGTCGGCGACCTTTTCGGCGATCATGATCGTCGGCGCATTGGTGTTGCCGGAGACGAGATAGGGCATCACCGAGGCATCGACGACGCGCAGCCCCTCGACGCCATTGACCCGGCACTGGCCATCGACCACCGCGCGCTCGTCAACGCCCATGCGGCAGGTGCCGACCGGGTGGTAGATCGTCTCCCCCCATTGCCGCATTGCGGCGATCGTGTCGTCGCGCGTCGTGATGCCGGGACCCGGCCAGGCTTCGGCCTTGGCATAGGGCGCGAAGGCCGGCTGGCGACCGATGCGGCGGGCGATCTCGACACCGCGATAGAGGGTTTCGACATCCTCCGGCGCCGACAGATAGCGCGGATCGATCGCCGGCGGCGCCAGCGGATCCGGGGTGGCCAGCCGCACCGTGCCGCGGCTTTCGGGGCGCAACTGGCAGACGTGCATCTGATAGCCATGGGTCGGGCTCATCTCGCCGCGGCCGTGCGGATTGCCCTTCACCGGCATGAAATGGATCTGCAGGTCGGGGGCCACCAGCCCTTCGCGCGACGGCAGGAAGGCGCCCGCCGGAGTCGGCATGTGCGCGGCATTGCCGGTCTTGCCGAACACCCATTTGCCCAGCGCCACCAGCTTGGTGGTCAGTTTCGAATTGCCGTTCAATGTGATCGGCTGGGTGCAATCATATTGCACGATCATGTCGAGGTGGTCCTGAAGGTTCCCGCCGACATCGGGGCTGTCGTGGACGACGGCGATGCCCATCGCCTTCAGATGTTCGGCCGGCCCGATGCCCGACAGCATCAGCAGTTGCGGCGATCCCAGCGCGCCGCCGGCGAGAATCACCTCGCGCCCCGTCGCCACCAGCTCGCGGCCGCGCTGGCGATAGGCGATGCCGGTGGCGCGGCGATTCTCGAAGGTGACGCGATCCACCTGCACATCGGTGCGGATCTCGAGATTGGGCCGCGCCTTCACTTCCGGCGTCAGATAGGCCTTGGCGGCGGAAAAGCGGCTGCCGTCCTTGATCGTCGCGTCATAGATCCCCGCGCCTTCGAACTGCGGCCCGTTGAAGTCGCTGGTGCGAGGGAATCCGGCTTCGGTGCAGGCCTGGATGAACACCTCGTTGAGCACATGCGGCAGCGCGCCCTTCGTCGAGGTGTGCAGCGGGCCGCCGGTGCCGTGGAATTCATCGGCACCGCGCTCGCTGTCCTCGGCCTTGCGGAAATAGGGCAGCACATCGGCCCAGCCCCAGCCGGTCAGCCCCAGCTGCGCCCAGCGATCGTAATCGCTGCTATGGCCGCGGATATAGACCATGCCGTTGATTGACGACGAGCCGCCGAGCGCCCGGCCGCGCGGCCAGTACATGGCGCGATTGCCCATTTCGGCCTGCGGCACCGTCCAGAAACCCCAGTCATAGGGACTGTTGGTTTCGGGCGGGATGATCTGCACCAGCCCGGCCGGCATCTGGATGGGCAGAACATTGTCCTTGCCGCCGGCTTCGATCAGCAGGACGCGCGAGCCCGGATCGGCCGACAGGCGATTGGCGAGCACGCAGCCGGCCGAGCCTGCCCCGACGATGATGTAATCCCAGCTTTCGGCCACCACAGCATACTCCCCACGCAATTTTGCGTATTGCTAGTACACAGTCACAGGAAGGCAAGCGCCGGAATGTGGGAGCGTGAGGCGTCGCTATTGGCCGTCGGCCATGTCGACCATGATTTCGGCCGAAATGCCCTCCAGCGCCTGGCGCACCGCCGCGGCGTCGATGCCGGCGGGCAGGCGCAGTTCGGCATCGGCGCGGAACAGCGGCGCGCCCGACCAGGCGCCCGCCTCGACGCCGGTGCGCATCGTCTCGATATTGACGCCGAGTGGCGCCAGCGCCGCGGCGAATTCGCGCACGATGCCCGGCCGGTCCTGGCCGACCAGTGCCACCGCGAGCGGCGCGGCGAGCGGTTCGGCATCGCCAGCCGGCACCAGCTCTACCTTGAGGCCGATGGCATCGACAGCGGCGACGCCGGCGCGCAGCGGCTCGATGCCGGTTTCGGCGATCTCCACCAGCACCGATCCGACATATTTGCCGCCGAGGCGGTGGAGATGGCTTTCCAGCCAATTGCCACCGGCGGCGAGCACGGCGGCGGCAAGCGCGTCGGTGAGGCCGGGCCGGTCGCTGCCGATGACGGTGAGGATGATCCGGGTTGTCATGCGGTGGCTCCCTGGGCGTGCCAGTGTTTCAGGGGAATTTCGGTGTTGGCGAGATCGTTGGCGGCCACGGCGACGCCCTGTTCGACCAGCGCCTTGCCCTGGACATAATCCTTGACCGCGTTGACGCAATCGAGCGCGATTACCCGGCCGGAGCGCAGGTAGACGATCGAAAAGGCGCCGCTGGCCGGATCGCCGCGCAGCACGGTCGCATCATGGCCGATCGACAGGCCGACAGTCTGCAGCCGCAAGTCGAACTGGTTCGACCAGAACCACGGCACCTGGGCATAGGGCCGGGGGTTGCCGGTCAGCGCGCGCGCCACTGTCGTTGCCATGTCATTGGCATTCTGCACCGATTCGAGGCGGATTCGTGCACCGCCGGCGAAGATGTTCTCATGCGCGGCGCAATCGCCGATCGCCCAGATGTGCGGCAGTGATGTGCGGCAATGATCGTCGACATCGACGCCGTTCGAGCCCGCAGCGCCAGCGGCGGCCAATGGCGCGGTTTCGGGAATGATGCCGATGCCGACGATCACCATGTCGGCGGGCAGGGTGCGGCCATCGCCGAGGACGACGCCGGTCGCCCGCCCGGCGGTGCCGGTGATCGCCGTGACGGTGGCGCTGGTCAGGATGGTGACACCGCGGGCGCGGTGCGCGTTTTCGAGGAAGGTGGAAAGTTCGGCGCCGGCGACGCGCGCCAGCACCCGGTCCAGCGTCTCGACGACGGTGACCGACTTGCCGAGCTTGGTCAGCACGGCCGCGGCCTCCAGCCCGATATAGCCGCCGCCGACGACGACCACCTGGCGCGTCGTCGCCAGCTCGGCCTTCAGCTGCTCGACATCGGCGCGGGTGCGCACGGCATGGACGCCGGCGAGATCATGGCCCGCGCAGCGCAGCCGTCGCGGGCTGCCGCCAGTGGCCCAGACCAGCTCGCCATAGCCGAAGCATTCGCCGGCGGCGGTGGTGACGGTTCGTGCGATGGGATCGATGGCCGTCACCCGGCGCCCGGTCAGGAACATCACCTGGCGTTCCGTCCAGAAGGCCTCGGTGCGGATCAGCAGGCGGGGAAAGTCCTTTTCGCCGGCGAGAAATTCCTTCGACAGCGGCGGCCGCTCATAGGGCAGTTCCGGCTCCTCGCCGATGACGCCGATCGATCCCGCAAAGCCCAGCTGCCGCAACTGGATCGCCGTCTGCGCCCCGCCATGGCCGGCGCCGACGATCAGGCAATCGAAGTGCTGGGCCGGTGTCTCCATGACGCGCTGTGTCCGATGCTGGCTTTCCCCCTGCGATTAGGAGCAAAGCCGGCACCGGACAACCTTGGCGATCAGCCAGCCCGTTCGGGCGCCGCGATCACGCCGCGAGCGGGACGGTGCCGAGGCGGCGCAGCGCCGGCAGCAGCGCGTCCGGATCGGGGCGACGGGTGTAATCGGCGCTGACCTCGGCATAGGCGATGACGCCATCCTGGCCGATGACGAAGCGCGCCGGCATCGGCAGCGTGCCGCTGTCCTCGGCGTTGATCAGCGTCAGATCGGCGCCGAAGCCGGCATAGAGCGCCAGAAGGTCGTCGGGCAGGCGGAAGCGCAGGCCGAAGCGATCGGCGATTTCATTGCCGTGGTCGCTGAGGATCGGAAAGCTCAGCTTGTTGGCCTCGGCGATCTTGCGGCTGTTCGGCGCGGTCTGCGGCGAGATCGCCACCAGCGTCGCGCCAGCGGCGCGGACATCCTCGGCAATCGCTTCGATCGCTTCGAGATCGAGGTTGCAATAGGGGCACCAGACGCCGCGATAGAAGGTGAGGACCAGCGGGCCGCGCGCCAGCAGGTCGTCGGAACGGACGATGTTGCCATGGGCATCGGGCAGGGCGAACGCGGGCGCCACCGCGCCGGCGCCGATGGTGCGATCGGCCTGGCCGCTGGCGATCAGCGCTTCGGTGGCATTGTGCATGATGGCCACGGCGGCCGGCGGCGCGACCTTGGTTTCGAAATTGGCCTTGAAGGCGTCGAGCTTGTCCTGAAGGGTCATTGTCTGTCTCCTCGTCCGGGCGACCAGCCGCCCTGAGAGGTTTTTCCGATATTTGGATTTTCGCCGGTAGCCGCGAAGATCGGATAGTATATATCCGAAATCCGAATGATCGATGACCTTGCCGCCCTGCGCCTTTTCGTCCGCGTCGCCCGGCTCGGCAGCTTTTCGCGCGCCGGCGGCGAGCGCGGCCTGTCGCAGCCCTCGGTGTCGCGGATCATCGCCGGGCTGGAGGCGCGGCTGGGCACGGCATTGTTCACGCGATCGACACGGGCATTGGCGCTGACCGATGCCGGTCGCGACTATCTCGCCAGCGTCGCGCCGCTGGTCGAAGCCATCGATGCCGCCGGCCAGGCGCTGTCGGGCGATGGCGAGCTGCGCGGCCGGCTGCGCGTGGCATTGCCGACCAGCTTCGGCAGCCGCGAGGTGGTGCCGCTGCTGCCCGGGTTTGCCGCCCGCCATCCGGCGCTGGCCATTGAACTGGCCATGTCCGACGCACGGATCGACCTGGTTGCCGAAGGCATCGACATCGCGCTGCGGCTCGGCGCGCTCGATGATTCGACGGCGCTGGCGCGGCGGCTGATGACGGCGCCGCGCCTCCTGGTGGCGGCGCCCGCCTATCTGGCCGCGTCCGGCACACCGCGCTCGCCAGCCGATCTTGCGGGTCATCAGCTCATTGCCGGGCCGGGCGCGGTGCCGACCGGCTGGGCCTTCCGCCGCGACGGCCGCGTCATTTCGGTGCGCGCCGAAGCCCGGATCAGCATCGCCAGCAACGACGGCGCGGTTGCCGCCGCCGTCGCCGGGCTCGGCATCGCCCGCACCTCGGTTTTCGGCTGCCGGCGCGAGCTGGCGGAAGGGCAATTGCTGCCGCTGCTGGAAGACTGGCCGCTCGAGGAAGTGCCGCTGCACGCGGTGTTTCCGGCCGGTCGTGCCGCGTCGCCGGCGGCGCGGGCCTTTGCCGACTGGCTGGAGGCGGGGCTGCGCGCGGCGCTGACCCCCTTCCGTTTCCCGCCCGGCGATGCCACATCGGCGCCATGGACCTGAAGGATCACCCCGATTCCGCCGCCTATGGCCGGCTGGATTCGCGCTCGCCGCTCGTGCGCCGCCTGCTGGCGCCCAATCCCTCGCCCTTCACCTTCACCGGCACCGGCACTTTCGTCGTCGGGCACGGCACGGTGGCGGTGATCGATCCCGGCCCCGCCGATCCGGCGCATGTCGCGGCGCTGCTCGAAGCGCTGGCCGGCGAGACGGTCAGCCACATCGTCGTCACCCATACCCATATGGATCATTCGCCCGCCGCGCCGGCGATCCAGGCAGCGACCGGCGCGATGATCGTCGGCTGCGCGCCGCTGGTGCTGTCCGACGATGGCCCGCGCGCCGATGCCGGCTTCGATCCGAGCTATGCCCCCGATCGCGTGCTGGCCGATGGCGAGAGCATCGCCGGGCCGGGCTGGACGCTCACGGCGGTGGCGACACCGGGGCACACGTCCAACCATCTCTGCTTCGCGCTTGCCGAGGAAAAGGCGCTGTTCACCGGCGATCATGTCATGGGCTGGTCGACGACGGTGGTGGCGCCGCCCGATGGCGACATGGGCGACTATATCGCCAGCCTGCAGAAGCTGCTCGACCGCGACGATGCCGTCTATCACCCGACGCATGGCGAGCCAGTGGCCGAGCCGCAGCGGCTGGTGCGCGGCCTGATCACCCATCGCCGCCAACGCGAGGGCCAGATCCTCAAGCTGCTCGGCGAGGGCGACAAGCCGATCGCCGAGCTGGTGCGCATCATGTACGCCATGGTTGACAAGCGCCTGCACCCGGCCGCCGGTCGGTCGGTGCTGGCGCATCTTTTCGATCTGCAGCGTCGTGGCCAGGTGGCGGCCAGCGGCGATGCCTGGAGGCTGGCATGAAGCGCTGGTGGCTGCCGCTGATTATTGGCGTCGTTGTCGGCGCGCTGGCGATGCTGCTGACCGGCGATCGGTTGGCGCGGCTGCTGAATCCCGGCCCCGATGGTTCGACCGTGGCGCAGGCGTCGCTGCAGGCCGTGCGCCGCGAAGCGAAGCTGACGGTGCTGGCGGCGCGCTTCACCGCGGTCATCACTTCCGAACAGACGCGGCTGGGGCTGCTGACCGCGGCCAAGACGCTGATCGTGCCCGGCACGGTGCGTTATGAGCTCGACTGGAACCGCATCGCCGTCGACGATGTCAGCTGGACGCCGGCGACGCAGACGCTGCGTGTGTCAGCGCCGGCGCCGGTGTTGGCGGGCCCCGAGGTCGAGATTGCCGCCACCCGCGAACTGCGCGCCGGATCGCTGCTGTTCGCGCTGACCAACGCCGAAGCCGAACTCGACGCGGCCAATCGCGCCATCGTCAACGAGGCGCTGCTGACCCAGGCGCGCGCGCCGGCGCTCACCGACCTGGCGCGCGACGCCGCGGTGCAGGCGGTAACGCGCACCTTCCTGCTGCCGCTGCGCGCCGCCGGCTTCGCCGAGGCGAAGGTGGTGGTGACGCTCAAGCCGTAGAAAAAGCTTTGAAAGAGACGCTGATGGACGCTCGCCTCAACCCCCTGGGAGGCCTCGGCATTCCCGCTCTCGACCTCAAGGCCGAGATCGAGCGGCTGCGGCGGGAGCGCAACGCCGTTATTCTGGCGCATTATTATCAGGAGCCGGAAATCCAGGACATCGCCGATTTCGTCGGCGACAGCCTCGACCTGTCCCGCAAGGCAGCGGCGACCGACGCCGAGGTGATCGCCTTTTGCGGCGTCAAGTTCATGGCCGAAGTCGCCAAGATCCTCAGCCCGCAGAAGACCGTGGTGCTGCCCGACCTCAAGGCCGGGTGCAGCCTTGAGGATTCCTGCCCGCCGGAGGAATTCGCTCGCTTCCGCCGCGCTCACCCCGACCATATCTCGTTGACCTATATCAATTGTTCGGCGGCGGTGAAGGCGGAGAGCGACATCATCGTCACCTCCTCCTCGGCCGAAAAGATCATCAACCAGCTGCCGGCCGATCAGAAGATCCTGTTCGCGCCGGACAAGCATCTCGGCGCCTGGCTCAACCGCAAGACCGGGCGCGACATGCTGCTGTGGGACGGCACCTGCATCGTCCATGAGCGGTTTTCGGTAACGGAACTGCTCAAGCTGAAGGCGCAGCACCCGGCGGCGCCGGTTCTCGCCCATCCGGAATGCCCGGCGGCGATCCTCGATCTGGCCCATTATGTCGGCGCGACCAGCGGCATCCTCAACTATGCGCTGAACAGCCCCGAACCGGTAGTGATCGTGGCGACCGAGCCGAACATCATGCACCAGATGCAGCTGGCGGCGCCGCACAAGACCTTCATCGGCGCGCCCGGCGCCGACGGCAATTGCGGCTGCAACATGTGCCCGTTCATGGCGCTGAACACGATGGAGAAGCTCTATCTGAGCCTGCGCGACCTCAAACCGCAGATCGAGGTGCCGGAAGACGTGCGGGTACGGGCCAAGGTATCGCTCGACCGGATGCTGGAAATGGCCGGCGCGGTGTCGCCGGTGCCGGTGCGGGGGGATTGACGATGCTGACTGCCGCGTTGCTGCTGACCATTGCCGGCGCCGGTGCCGACACCGCCGAGATTTTTCGCTCGCGCTGCGTCCAGGCCAATACGGCGGAAGTGTGCCGCTGCGCCGCGACGCGCCTGCAGGAAACAGCCGATGGCCGCTATTTTCTCGGGCTGAAAGCCGTGACATCGCGGCCTTCCGCCGAACGGGTCGGGCCCAAGGCCGACCTGCTGGCGGCGCACGGCCTGACCGCCGCCGACGCACCGGCGGCGGTGGCGCGCGCCCGCGAAGCCGCCCGCGTGGCGATTGCTGGCTGCCGGAAATAACCGGCGGTCGACACCCGCTCTCGGGAACAGTTAACGCTGGCAAATGACCGACTGGCGCCGTAGTTCGGGGCGCAATCCGTGCAGGTTCGGGTAAGTCGGTCGGTCGATCGGAATCGGGGGAAATGCGATGCGATATCGTCTGGCGTTGCTGCTGCCGGCGCTGCTGGCGGCAACCGCAGCCGCCGCCCCCGATACCGGTGCCTTCTACCGCAAATGTCGAACGCTCGGGCCGATGACCAAATGCAATTGCATCGCCGCCGAACTGCTGCGTACGCGTCGCGGCCGGATGGCGATCGACGGATTGCGCGTCGCCGAACTGCCGTTCGATCGCATCAAGCCACTCGCCGCCGAGCTTACCGCAAAATACGGCCTTACCCTGCCGGAACTTACCGTAGAGATGCGGGCCAGCCAGGATGAAGTGCTGGCGGCCGGCCGCAAGTGCCCATAATTTCGGCTATCGACCTTGCCACGCCGGCGCTAGCAGAAATCGATCAAGATGCAACCTTGACCTGTATTGCTGATAGCGGCGCTGTTCGCGACGACCGACGCTCTCCCCATGCCCGATACCGGCGCGGCCCAGCGCCAATGCCTAAGATCGCAGCCGCCTGCTTTCTGCAATTGCATGGTTACGCAATTGATGCGCACGCGCGCGGGCCGCATCGGTCTCGACACCTTCCAATTTCACGAAATCAAGACCAAGGCGCAGGGTCGCGCGCTCCTCGAAAAGCTGAAAAAGCGATACGGCACTACCAAGGCGGGGCTTCTGGCTGTGTCATCGGAAGTGAAGTATATTATCGCGTCGGACGGCCAGAAATGCCTATAACGCCGCAAATTCATGCGGCCGGGATTGGCTTGCCAATCGACGACAGCCGAGCCCTGGGGCCGCTGAAGCCGGCAAATGACCGACCGACGGCGCAGAGCAATGCGCCGGAAGAGGATCGACCGCGGCCGAAATTGTCGCTCGCCCGGCTGATCGTGATGGCCGGCGCCATGTCGCCGGTACGGGGGCATCACATCGGTTTAATGTTCATTCGTCACCGTAGTAAACGAAACTCAGTTCGATGATTTCATCCAGATCTTTAGAATCGCATGGATAAAACTCTTCGATTATGAATTTGTACATGTCTATCGCACTGCGCGAAAAACCTTTGGATTCCATTATGGCTTTTGTACGTGCCACAGCCGCGGACAATATGTCACTTTCCCTTTCGGCCTCAACATATTTGACGGTGATGAACGGTTGCAGCGCATCCGCGCCATCGGGACGGCAGTCGAGGATGACGCGAAAATGCACCTGGCCGACTATGGAAGCTCGTCACCGGCCATTGGCGGACGATCGGGCACCTTGTTCAGAACGCGCAGCGCTGCAGCCACATCGGCCCGGCCGATGCGGGCCTCGACCTGCGCCAGCGCCTTCATCTCGCCGATCCGTTCGGCGATCAGGCTGCTGAGAAACTGGTTGAGCGACGTGCCATTATGAGCCGCAAATGCCTTGGCATCCGCAAGGACGTGTTCCGGCAATCGCAGGGGGTAGTTGCTCATTCGATGTCTCCCATCTCGATTCCATGGCGCCAGCGGGCCACGGCTTCACCGGGTTTCAACGTGCTTATCCGATAGCGCGACACGCCTTCGGCAAAATCCCTGGCATTCATGGTGACAATCGCCTCTGCCCCGGCCTGAACCGCGCACTCAAGCACCATCTCGTCACCCGGATCCGCCAATATCGGCCGCAATCGCGTCCGGATCGGCATTACCAACGTTGCCCGTGCCAGCATTGCATCGAGCAGAACATCCAGTTCCGCCGCGGACGCCCAACTCACTTCGCGCATGGCGGCGCGCGTCAACACAGCCTCATATTCCAGCGCCAACGCCACCGAGACCGCGATCGGCAATTGCCCGCCCAGGACAAGTTCGACCAGTCGCCATGATGCCCCGTTCCGCGACCAGAGCGCTGCCACCAGAATGTTGGTATCCAGCACCAGCATGACGTCACCTATAACGTCATCTCGACCGGGCTGCAATCGGCCGGCGCTTGTCGCCGAGCGTCGCCCGGACTAACGCACCCCCATGCTCCCCGATTTCGACCTTGCCGCCTTCGTCGCTTCGACCCTCGCCGAGGACATGGGCACGGGCGGGGACCGCACTTCGCAAGCCGTCATCCCGGCCGACGCCGTGCTGACCGCGGTGATGGACAGCCGCGATGCCGTCACCGTTGCCGGGCTGCCGATCGCTGCGGCCTTCTTCCGGGCGCTCGATGCCGGTTGCGCCATCGAAACACTGGTCGCGGAGGGCGAAAGCGTTGCCGCCGGCACTCAGCTGATGCGCATTACCGGCAATGCCCGGTCGCTGCTCACCGCCGAACGCTCGGCGCTCAACACCGTCCAGCATTTGACCGGCATCGCGACGCTGACGCGCGCCTATGTCGATGCCATCGCCGGCACCGGCGCGATCCTGCTCGATACCCGCAAGACCCTGCCGGGCCTGCGCCTGCTGGAAAAATATGCGACGCGGATGGGCGGGGCGACCAACCACCGCCTGCGCCTCGACGATGGCGTGATGATCAAGGACAATCACATCGCGGTCGCTGGCGGCGTCGAGCCGGCGGTGCGCGCGGCGAAGGCAGCGGGGCTGCGCGACGTCGTCGTCGAGGTCGATCGGATCGACCAGATCGAACCTGCGCTGGCCGCCGGCGCCGACCGGCTGCTGCTCGACAATATGGGGCCGGCGCTGCTGCGCGAGGCCGTGGCGCTGATCGCCGGCCGGGTGCCGACCGAAGCCTCGGGCGGCGTCAACCTCCAGACCATCCGCGCCATCGCCGAAACCGGCGTCACCTATATCAGCGTCGGCCGCATCACCCAGAGCGCGCCGGCCGCCGACATCGGGTTGGATTTTTCGGCGGCTGACTGAGGGCTCATGTCGCGCGCGGCGATGCTCCCGAATATCCAAATCCAGAATCAGAAAATTCGTTTGTTCTTCCTCGTTTCACCCCGCGCAAGCGCCTCGTAAAACCGTTTTTCTCCTACAATGCGAGTTGTAGAAACAGCGCGGCCATTTCAGAAACGGCAATGAACCTATTCAGGATCCCGGCGTTAAAGGCTCGTCGGGTATGTGCATATTCGACCTTTGTGGACGATTTTGCGCGAGGTCTGAAATGACGAGCACCGCCATCTCCCGGCTGTTTTTTGCCTGTCGATCAACAATCCCCGCAACGCTGCTGCTCGCGGCACCGGCCGCTGCCGCGGGCCGGCTTGGCACTGCCAGCGATTTCGCCGTGCTCGCTGCCGCCACTATCACCAACACCGGCAGCACGAGCGTGTTCGGCGATATCGGCCTTTCGCCCGGCAGCGCCATCACCGGCCTCGGCTCGATCACGCATGGCGGCGCCGTCCATATCGCCGATGCCACCGCCGCGCTGGCGATGCTCGATGCGCAAACCGCCGCCGCGGCGCTGACCGCGCCCCTGCTTGCCACCGATCTTACTGGCCAGGATCTCGGCAGCGTCGGCGTGCTCACGCCGGGGGTCTATCGCTTCACCTCGTCGGCGCAGCTTACCGGCACGCTGACGCTTGATTTCACCACCGCGTCGGCATCGGCCTTTCTGTTCCTGATCGGCACGACGCTGACCACCGCCAGCGCCGCCGACATGATCGTGCTCGGCGGCGGCGACACCAGCGGCATTTTCTGGAACATCGGCGAAGCGGCAACGCTCGGCACCGGATCGACGTCGGTGGGCAACTTCCTTGCCGGCACCTCGGTCACGCTTGCGACCGGTGCGCGCATCCTCTGCGGTCGCGCCATCGCGCTGACCGGCGCGGTCACGCTCGATGGTGCCAGCATCTCGAAGGACTGCACCGCCAACAACCAGGCCAGCAGCCGCCTCGATTTCGGCAGCCAGGGCTATGCCGGCGTCGGCGGAACCGTGCCGGAGCCCGCAAGCTGGGCGATGCTGCTGATCGGTACGGGCGCCACCGGCGCTATGCTGCGCCGCCGGCGGCGGCTGGCGGTTGCCGCCTAACCCGTCCGCCCGCTAGCGCCGGGCGTCGACCAGCGCCGTCGCCGGGTGATGCTTGTCGAGATGGCGCTTCAGGATGCGCAGATTCTTCGAATTGGAGCGGAACAGGAAGTCGAACACATCGCCGACGAGCGGAATGGCGCCCAATGTCGTGTCCAGGCCGACATTGGCCATCATCCGGACGATCTGCCACTTCGGCATGCCGAGGTTCTTCGCTTCCCACACCAGATAGGCGCCCATGATGCCGGCGAGCAGATCGCCGCCGACCGGCAGGAACCCCATGATGGCATCGAGCCCGACCGGGCGGTTGAGGCCGGGGATGACGAAGGCGCGCTCCAGCACGCGTTCCAGCAATTCGATACGAGCACGGGTCGCGGCGGCATCGGTGCCGGCCAGGCGCCGCACGATATCGCGATCAAAGGCGGCGAGCGTTTCGGCCATGGCGTTCCCGGGTCCTCCGGCGGCGTGATGCCGCTGTCTGGAATGTCGCAATACCGATGTGGTTCCGATCGCCGCCGGATCAAGGGCGCGGCCTGCGGCGACATTGCCTCTGCCGGCGCCGCTGTCGGGCTGGCGCTTGGCACCCCGGCCCGCCGCCGCTACACGCAGCCCATGGAGCGCGTGATCGGGGGAGCCGAACTGCCGCAGCATCTTCGCGGCGGCGTCGCGGCGCTGGGCAATTTCGACGGATTTCACGCCGGCCACCAGGCGGTGGTCGGCCGGGCGCGCGATCGTGCCCGTGCCGCCGGCGTGCCGTCGCTCGTAGTCAGCTTCGATCCCCACCCGGCGCGATTGTTCCGCGCCGATGCGGCGCCGTTCGCGCTGACGCGGATCGACCAGCGGCTCGATCTTCTGGAAGCCTTCGGGGTGGATGCCGCGGTGATGGTGCCGTTCGATCGCGCGTTGGCGGCATTGAGCGGCCCCGAATTCGTGGCGGAATGGCTGGTGCGGCGCCTGGGGCTGTCGGGCGTCGTCACTGGCGATGATTTCACCTTCGGCAGGGCGCGGTCCGGCACGGTGGCGGAACTGGCGAGCCTGGGCGAGGCCCATGGCTTTCGCGCCGAGGTGGTGGCGCCGGTCGCCGATGGCTTCGGCACGATTTCCTCGACTCGCATCCGGGCGCTGCTGCAATCGGCCAATCCGGGCGCGGCGACGGAATTGCTGACCCGGCCCTTCACGATCCGCGCCGAGGTCGAGCCTGGCGCGCAGCTGGGCCGGCAATTGGGTTTTCCCACCGCCAATCAGCGGCTCGGCGATTATCTGCGCCCGGCCTATGGCGTTTATGCGGTGATGGCGCGGCTGCCCGATGGCAGCAGGGTCAAGGGCGTCGCCAATCTCGGCATCAGGCCGATGCTGACGCCGCCGGTTGAACTGCTCGAAACCTGGCTGCTCGACTGGTCGGGCGATCTTTACGGCCAGACGCTCGATATCGAACTGATTGCCTATATCCGCCCCGAACTGGCGCTGCCCGATCTCGATGCGCTGACGGCCCAGGTGATGGCCGATGCCGAACAGGCGCGGCGGATTCTTTCTCCTCCCCCTTGAGGGGGGAGGCGAGAGACGCCCGAAGGGCGGCCCGGGTGGGGGTGGGGCCACCGGACCCGACCTTAGTGCTCGTTGCCCCACCCCCTCCCGCCGCGCTGCGCGCGAGTCGCCTCCCCCCTCAAGGGGGAGGAGGGCGTGCATAAACGCTGGCAAGGCCGCGCTGGCGTGATTACAACCCGCCGCCTGATGACCCTCCCCGATTACCGCCCGACCGTCTTCCTGCCGAAGACCGATTTCCCGATGAAGGCGAGCCTGCCCGAGCGTGAGCCGAAGATTCTCGCCCGCTGGCAGTCCGAAGGCCAATACGCGCGGCTGCGTGAAGCGCGCGCCGGCCGGCCGAAGTTCATCCTCCACGATGGCCCGCCCTATGCCAATGGGGACATGCACATCGGCCATGCGCTCAACCATATTCTGAAGGACACCGTCTGCCGCACCCAGACTTTGCTCGGCAAGGACGCGCCCTATGTGCCGGGCTGGGATTGCCACGGCCTGCCGATCGAATGGAAGGTCGAGGAGAAATATCGCGCCAAGAAGCGCAACAAGGACGAGGTGCCGCCGGCCGAATTCCGCGCCGAATGTCGCGCCTATGCGCAGGGCTGGGTCGATGCGCAGCGCGAGCAACTGAAGCGCCTGGGCGTGCTCGGCAATTGGGACCAGCCCTATCTGACCATGGATTTCGCCGCCGAAGCGACCATCGTCTCGGAACTGCTGAAGTTCGCGATGAGCGACCAGCTCTACCGCGGCTCGCGCCCGGTGATGTGGTCGCCGGTGGAAAAGACCGCGCTCGCCGAAGCCGAGGCGGAATATGAGGATATCACCTCGACCCAGATCGACGTGGCGTTCGAGATCACGCACGCGCCGAACGCGCCCGAACTGGTCGGCGCGCATGCGGTGATCTGGACGACGACGCCGTGGACGATCCCGGTCAACCAGGCGATCGCGTATGGGCCGGAAGTCACGTACTTCGTTCTTGATATCGAATTTGATCTTTGTGATCGATACAGTAATCCAGACTTGACTATCGAACAGGAAGATTCGGCTTGGCAAGATTTCGTTAAACCTCTTTATTGGGCAAAGTTTATCGTCGCAGAACAACTCGCTGATGATTTCGAGCGGCGATTGACCGCAGGCTTGGCTCGGATGCTTCCTCCCGTACTTTCGGGAAGGCAAATACTGTGCACTTTAATTGCATTTAAGAAGTTAAAAGGCTCCGACCTCGCCGGCGCCGTCGCCCGCCACCCCATGCACCACCTCGGCGGCTTCTACGCCACCCCGCGCCCGTTTCTGCCCGGCGATTTTGTCACCACCGACCAGGGCACCGGCCTCGTCCATATGGCGCCGGACCATGGCGAGGATGATT
The DNA here is from genome assembly GCA_027489695.1 of Sphingomonadales bacterium. Classification (GTDB taxonomy): domain Bacteria; phylum Pseudomonadota; class Alphaproteobacteria; order Sphingomonadales; family Sphingomonadaceae; genus Sandarakinorhabdus. The sequence continues at coordinate 1,641 of JAIXZK010000351.1, read as the reverse complement.
TCGCCCTGTGCCAGGCGCATGGCCTGAACCCGGTTTTCGCCGTCGAGGGCGATGGCCGCTATCGCGACGACTGGGCCTGGCTCGGCGGCGACGACGAGCGGCGCGGCAGCGTCATCAACCCCAAGTTCAATGCCCCCGATGGCCCGATCTGCAGCGACCTGCGCGCCGCCGGCGCGTTGCTGGCGGCGAGCGCCGACTATCGCCACAGCTATCCCCACTCGTGGCGGTCCAAGGCCAAGCTGATCTACCGCGCCACGCCACAATGGTTCGTGCCGATGGACAAGCCGCTGCCTCCCTCTCCCCTCGAGGGAGAGGGAAATGCGAGCGCAGCGAGCGAGGGTGAGGGTGAGTCGGTCGCCAGCGCCGGACTCACCCTCACCCCGGCCGGCTTCGCCGGCCCCCCCTCTCCCTCGCGGGGAGAGGGGGGAACGTTGCGGGAGACGGCGGTGGCCGCCATCGCCGCCACCCGCTTCATCCCCGACAAGGGCCGCAACCGCATCGGCGCCATGGTCGACGGCCGCCCGGACTGGGTGATCAGCCGGCAACGCGCCTGGGGCGTGCCGATCACGCTGTTCGTCGATCGCAAGACCGGCGCTTACCTGAAAGACCCGGCCGTCAACGCCCGCATCGTCGCCGCCATCCACGAACACGGCGTCGATGGCTGGTCGGCTGAAGCCGCGCCGGCGCTGCTCGGCCCCGGCTACGACGTTGCCGATTACGAACAGGTCACCGACATCCTCGATGTCTGGTTCGATTCCGGCTGCACCCACGCCTTTGTGCTCGAATCGGGGCGCTGGCCGGAACTCAGCTGGCCGGCCGATCTCTACCTCGAAGGCTCCGACCAGCATCGCGGCTGGTTCCAGTCGTCGCTGATGGAGGCCTGTGCCACCCGCGGCCGCGCGCCCTACAACGCCGTGCTGACCCATGGTTTCACCATGGACCAGGCCGGCAAGAAAATGTCGAAATCGGTCGGCAACACCATCGATCCGCTCGTCGTGATGAAGGATTATGGCGCCGACATCATCCGCCTTTGGGCGCTCAGCGTCGATTTCACCGAGGATCACCGCATCGGCAAGGAGATCCTGACCGGCGTCGCCGACCAGTATCGCAAGCTCAGGAACAGCTTCCGCTACCTGCTCGGCGCTCTCGACGGCTTCAGCGAGGCCGAACGGGTGGCGCCGGCGGACATGCCCGAACTCGAACGCTGGGTGCTGCATCGCCTCGCCGAAATCGACGCCGATCTGCGCCGCGCGGCGCATGATTTCGACTTCAACGCCTGGGTCGGCACGCTCGCCGCCTTCTGCAACAATGATCTGTCGGCCTTCGTCTTCGACGTCCGCAAGGATATCCTCTATTGCGATGCGCCCACGTCGCCCGCACGCCGGGCGTATCGCAGCCTGCTCGACATATTGTTCGATGCGCTGGCCCGCTGGCTCGCCCCGGTGCTGGTGTTCACCGCCGAGGAAGCCTGGGGGCATCGTTATCCGGAAGCGGAGTCGGTACATTTCGCCGACTGGCCGGCGATCGACTCCGGCTGGCGCGATCCGGCGCTGGCGGCGCACTTCGGCGCGCTGCGCAGCGTCCGCGACGAAGTCTATTTGAAGCTCGAAGTGCTGCGCCGCGACAAGGTCGTCGGCAGCT
>JAIXZK010000314.1 GCA_027489695.1 Sphingomonadales bacterium | reverse complement strand
TGTGTCCTGTTCGGACCGCGCCGATCGCCAGGCGGCGATCTTCGCGTGATCCCCCGATCGCAACACTTCGGGGATCGCCAGGCCTTCCCAAAGGGGAGGTCGTGTATAGTGCGGGTGTTCGAGAAGGCCGCTTTCGAAGCTCTCTTCCACCCCACTGGAAGCCGCGCCCATTACACCGGGCAACAGCCGGACGCAAGCATCGAGCAGCACGGCGGCGGCGACCTCGCCGCCGGACAGGATATAGTCGCCGATACTGATCGCTTCGACGGCGCGGGCTTCGAACAATCGCTCGTCGAAGCCTTCGAAACGTCCGCAGAGCAGGGTGACGCCGGGGCCGGCGGCGAGGCTGCGGACTTTGGCCTGGGTAAGGGGGCGGCCGCGCGGCGTGAGGGCGATGACCGGCGTTCCGTTCGCGACGCCGTCAACCGCCGCGGCCACGATATCGGCCCGCAGCACCATGCCGGGGCCGCCGCCGGCGGGCGTGTCGTCGACGCTCTTGTGCTTGTCGGTCGCCCAGTCGCGGATGTTGCGCGCCGAGCAGGACCAGATACCCTCCGCTAGTGCCCGGCCCGCGAGGCTGTGGCCGAGGCTGCCGGGGAAGATTTCGGGGTAAAGGGTGAGGACGGTAGCGGCCCAGGTCATTGGCGACTTCCGTGCAACGTGTGCAAGACGACCATCAGGGGCGCGTCCAGTCTTCGACCCGCAAATCTGCGATATCGGCGAAGTCGCGCGGATTGGCCGTTACGAGGGTCAGGTCACGGGACAGGGCATGAGAAGCGATCAACCGGTCGAATTTTGCCCGCTTGAATGGCAAACTGCCATAGGCGCGGGCCGCCGCTTCATCGAAGGCCAGTACCTGCGCGATGGCCAGGAGTGTCCCCAGCTTCTCCACTGCCTCGCGATCGTGCCTCTCGATGCCGACCACGAGTTCGGCGAGCACGATCGCGCTGATCGCAAGCTCCCCTTGCGCACAATCCGAAAGCCTGGAACGCAAGGGGAGGGACGTTGCCCCGAACAGATAGATGCAGATATTGGTATCGAGCAGATAGCGCGGCTCAATCACGCTTGAGCAGCTTTCCGGTCCAGTCCAGCTCGCGCTCCTCGAACTCGCGATCTTCGGGGGTGAGCGGCTTCAACCCAGGAATGCTGCCCCAAATTCCCGTCAGATCGATCTTTTTCGGCTCGGTGGGCAGTGCCTCGACGATCCAGCGGCCTTGTTCCTCGCGCACCTCGACCATCATGCCCGGCTGCACCGCGAAGCTGGCGGGGAAACGCACGGCATTGCTGTTGCCCGATTTGAACACCTTGGTCCGTGCCAATGCTGCCTCCGTATATACGTCGCGTATATACTAGCCCAGCCAGTCGGGATCAACCACCACTTGCTCGTCGTGCGACGGCACCGCCGGCGGGCGGAAGGGGACCATCACCGTCTTGCCGTCCGGCCGGGTGATCTCGAGGATGTCGCCGGCGTTGAAATTCTCGATCGCCGTCACCGTGCCGACCGGTTCACCGCCGGTCGTCACCACCGGCAGTCCGATGATGTCGGCGTGATAATATTCTCCGGGGCCCAATGGCGGCAGGCTGGCGCGCGGCACGGTCAGTAGCGTGCCGCGCAGCCCTTCTGCAGCGGTGCGGTCGCCGATCTCGGCAAAGCGCGCCACCGCGCCGCCGGGGCCGGGGCGGATCGCCGTCAGGGTCAGCGCACGGCCGGCGGCAGTGACGCCGCGATGCCCCTTCAGGCTGTCGATGCTCTCGCAGAACAGCTTCAGCCGCACTTCGCCCTTGATGCCATGGGCACCGGCGATGGCGGCGAGCGTGACGGGGCGATCCGCGGTCATGTCAGGCGCCCGCCGTCCGAAGACGGCGGGCGAGCGCTTCAGGCCGGGGTTTCTTCGGTCGGCGCGGCGTCGGCCGGCGCTTCCTCAGCAGCGGCTTCCGGCGCAGCTTCCTCGGCGACGGCTTCTTCGGCCGGGGCAGCCGCAGCAGCGGCCGCGGCTTCCTCGGCAGCCAGGCGCTCGAGCTCGGCGGCCTCGGCGGCTTCGGCAGCCTTGGCTTCGGCTTCGGCGATCTTCTGGGCGGCGAGTTCGGCGCGTTCCTTGGCCTTTTCGCCGGGCTCACCCTTCTTCAGATTGACGCGGGCAGCGCGGGTGCGCAGGCCGGCGGCATCCAGGAAGCGGGCGACGCGGTCGGTCGGCTGGGCGCCGACGCTCAGCCAATGCGCGGCGCGCTCGGTGTCGAGCTTGATGCGCTCGGGCGAATCCTTCGGCTTCAACGGATCATAGGTGCCGATCTTTTCGATGAACTTGCCGTCGCGGGTGGCGCGGCTGTCGGTGACGACGATGCGATAATAGGGCCGACGCTTCATGCCGCCACGGGCCAGCCGGATCGAAACTGCCATTCTTCTCTTCCTTCGTTGATCTGAAAACTGAGGTTAACGCTTGAACTTGTTGAAACCGGGCGGAACCTTGGCGCCCAGCATGCCGGCGATATCGCCGATGCCGGCGCCTTGCCCCATGCCGGCCATCATCTTGGCCATGCCCTTCATGCCGCCCATCTTGCGCAGCTTTTTCATGGCGGTGGCCATGTCGAGCTGCATCTTGATGACCTTGTTGACGTCCTGCACCGTGGTGCCGGAGCCCTTGGCGATACGGATCTTGCGCTTGGCGGTGAGCAGTTCGGGCTTTGCCCGCTCCTTCGCTGTCATCGAGCAGATGATGCCTTCCATCCGACCGAGCAACCGCTCGTCAACGGCACCGCTGTCGAGTGCCTTTTTGGCGGCGCCCATGCCGGGGATCATGCCGGCGAGAGCGCCGAGGCCGCCCATCGCCTTCATCTGCTTCAGCTGGCCGCGCAGGTCGTTGAAATCGAACTGGCCCTTGGCAAGCTTGGCGGCGAGCTTCTCGGCGTCTTCCTGCTCGATATTGGCGGCGGCGCGCTCGACGAGGCCGACGATGTCGCCCATGCCCAGGATGCGCCCGGCGACGCGCTGCGGGTCGAACGCTTCGAGCGCGTCCAATTTCTCGCCCGTCGCGGCAAACTTGATCGGGCGCTGGGTGACGGCGCGCATCGAAAGCGCCGCACCGCCGCGGGCATCGCCGTCCATGCGGGTCAGGATGACGCCGGTCAGCGCCACCTGGCCCATGAAGGCGGTGGCAACATTGACGGCGTCCTGGCCGGTCAGCGCATCGACGACGAGCAGGATTTCGTGCGGCGTGGTGGCATTGGCGATCGCCGCCATCTCGGCCATCAGCGCGGCATCGACGCCCAATCGCCCGGCGGTATCGAGCAGCACCACATCATAGCCCTGCAGGCGGGCGCTCTGGCGGGCGCGCTCGGCGATCTGCACCGGCTGCTGGCCGGCGACGATCGGCAGCGTCGTGACGCCGGTCTGTTCGCCGAGCACGCGCAGCTGTTCCTGGGCGGCCGGGCGTGCGACGTCCAGCGACGCCATCATCACCTTCTTGCCCTGCCGCTCGGTCAGGAACTTCGCCAGCTTTCCGGTCGTCGTCGTCTTGCCCGAACCCTGCAGGCCAACGAGCATGATGATCGCCGGCGGCGTGACGGCGAGGTTCAGTCCCTCGGCCTCGCTGCCGAGCAGTTCGACGAGCGCGTCATGGACGATCTTGACGACCTGCTGGCCGGGCGTGACCGAGCGGATGACCTCGGCACCGATGGCGCGTTCGGTGACCTTGTCGATGAAATCCTTGACGACGGGCAGGGCGACATCGGCTTCGAGCAACGCGATGCGGACTTCGCGCATGGCGGCGCGCACGTCGAGCTCGGTGAGCGCGCCGCGACCGCGAAGTTTCTCGAAAACCTGGCCTAGCCTGTCGGAAAGACTGTCGAACAAACGCTGATATTCCTGCCGGCGAGGTGGCTTGGGCGGCCTCCAAACGCAAACGCGCCGGCGGGCGAAACTCGCCGGCCGGCGTGCATCCGTGGACGCGCACCCCCTCGCAGGGTGGTTCGCCCTTAAGGCTTTGTCCGGCGCGGGTCAATCGCCGGCGCAATTGCCTCCATCCGGAGTCGGAAGCGCAGCCGCAAGCCGTGCGTCCTCTGGCCGTCCATCATGCCGCCATGCATCAGCTTCCGGCCGCAAGTCATTGCGGGCGAGGTGTGACGTTGCTGCCGGGCACAAAGCCGTCTAACCATAGAGTCATGCGTTTCATTGGTCGACGCCCTGTTTCCGTCGCCCCCGTGGCACTGCCGCGCGGCGAAGTCGTGCCGTTCTGGCCGGAGCCGCTGCCCAGTGCCGCCGGCCGCGGCTTGCGCGATGGCCTGGTGCCGTTTTTCTGGCCGGCGATCCTCGGCTGGTTCTGTGCGCTCGCCATCGGCATGCGAATGTTGTGGATGCAGCGCGAGCCGCCATCGTCGCTGACGGTCGCCGCGGCAGCGTTCGGCTATCTGCTCGCGGCGCTCGCCTGCCGTCGTGCCGGCATGGCCATGGCCAGCGAGCCGTTGCGCGCGATCCGTGTCGATCGCCTGTTCGGCGTCGGCTCGGTGTTGATCGCCGCGGGCATCGGCAGCCTGGTGCTGGTGGCCTTGGCCGCGCATCTGCCGTGGCGCACCGAATTGCTGGCGATCATGCTGGTGATGGCCATCCTTGGCGTTGCCCAGGGCACGGCGGTGGCGCGGCCCTGGATTGGGGCGATGCAGGTGGTGGCGATCACCGTGCCGACCGCCTGCGGCATGGCGATGTTCTGGACCGGCTGGGTGGCAAGTGCGGCAGCGCTGGGCCTCATCGCCTATGCCCTGCTGGTGGTGGCGATGGCGTGGCGCGTCTATCTCACCCAGGTCGCGCTGGTGCAGGCGCGGGATGAGCAGCGCGCCGAACGTGGCCGGCTCGCCACCGCCGTCGCCAACATGCCCTTCGCCTTTGTCGTCGTCGATGAACGGCTCTGGCCGATCACCTGGAACCGCCAGGCGGTGGCGCTGCTCCGGCTGACGGGCGGCGTGCCTGTCGACCGCTCGTTTGTCGAAACCCTTGCCGGGGCGCCGGATATCGCGCGCAATCTTGCTTATGATCGCGAAAACTTCATCCAGCGTGCCGAGGCGCTGACGCGCGGCAGCGAACCGTTCGATACCGTCATCCGCTGCGGCGAAGGGCGGATCCTCGATATCGAGGCGCAGCCGATCGACGGCGGCGGCTGGGTGCTGGTGCTGCGCGACACGACCGGCGAGCACCAGGCGCTGGCCGAGCTCAATCGCGAGGCGCGCCGCTGCCCGCTCACCGGATTGCCCAACCGTCGCGCCTTCATGGAGGCACTGACGGCTCGTCTGGCGCCGGACGCGGCAGCGCAGCCCTTCGCGCTGCTGCTCGCCGATATCGATTCCTTCAAGAAAATCAACGAGACCTGGGGGCATCAGACGGGCGACCGGGTGCTCGGCCTGGTCGGCATGCGCCTGCGGACCCTGCACGACGGGCTGTTCGTCGCGCGCCTCGGCGGCGATGAATTCGCCATCCTCGTCGATCTGCCTGGCGCTGGCGCCGATGCTGCCGGCGACGGTGACGGCGACGCCAACCATGCCCTGCACATCGCCGCCGCCCTCGGCGCCGATCTCGAACCGCCGTTGCGCCTCGACGGCAATCTCATCCAGATCCACCTCGCCACCGGCATCGCGCTGGCGCCGCGCGACGGCGGCGATGCCGCCACGCTGATGCGCGCCGCCGATCTGGCGCTGATCGCCGCCAAGCAGCGCCATGGCGGCGGCATCGAGGCCTTTACGCCGCAGCTCAGCGTGGACGCGGAACGGCGCAACCGTACCGAGCAGCGGGTGCGCACCGCGGTGCGCGGCGGCACCATCGATGTCGGTTACCAGCCGATCGTCGATCTGGCCGCGGGCCGGGTCTGCGCCGTCGAAGCGCTGGTGCGCTGGCGCGACGACGGCGGCGAGCCGATCTCGACCGAAGCGCTGGTGGCGATCACCGAGCAGCGCGGCATGGTCGCCCAGTTGCGCCGCAAGGTGCTGGCTGAAGCCGCCGTCGTGGTCGCCGGCTATGATCCGGCGCTGGCGCTGTGGTGCAATGTGTCGGCGCTCGACCTGCTGACGCCGGGCTTTGCCGAGGAGATTGCCGCCTGCCTGGCGGGCGCCGGCCTGTCGCCGGCACGGGTCTGCCTTGAAATTACCGAAACCGCGCTGATGACCGACGAAGCCGCCAGCGTTGCCGCGCTGGTCGCCGTGCGGGCGCTCGGCCTGCGCATTGCCATGGACGATTTCGGCGCCGGATTCTCCTCGCTCGACCGGCTGCGGCGCCTGCCGATCGATGAATTGAAGATCAGCGGCCGCCTGATCGCCGGCGCTGGCGTCGATGCCTCGGCCGCCAGCATCTTCGGTGCCGCGGCCCGTCTCGGCCAGACCATCGATCTCGGCATCGTCGCCGAGGGCATCGAGACCCGCGCCGAACTCGATCTCGCCACCGCGTTCGGCATCGCACGGGTGCAGGGTTTCCTGTTCGCGCCGGCGGTAAGCGGCACGGCACTGCGCGAAACCATCACCGCGGCCGAAGCGCGCCTGGCAACGCTTGCGCTGCCCGGCCAGCGCTTGCGGGTGGTACGCCCCGACAACCGGAATGCGGTCTCGGCGGAATAGCCGTCGGAGGCAGCTTTCTCAGCCGCGCTCCCGGTGCAGCGCGTGCAGCGCCGCCGCTGCCGCGACCAGCGCCACCACCAGCATCGGCAGGCCGGCGGCGAGCACGCTGATCGCCGGCCGGCCCTGGAGCAGGGCGCCGCGGGCGGCAGCGACCATCGGCGTCAAGGGGAACAGCGCGCCGAGGCGGGCCGCCCAGGCGGGCAGGGTCTCGGCGGGGTAGAGAAAGCCCGACAGCAGCATGGCGGGCAGATAGAAGGCGACGGCGCCCTGCAGCGCCGCGAGTTGGGTGCGCGCCCGGGCCGCGATGGCGAAGCCGATCAGCAGATGGGTGGCGGCGAACAGCGGCAGCAGTGCCAGCAGCGCGATGGTCGCCGGCGGCGCCGGCACGCCGAACAGCGTCACCGCCGCCGCCAGCACCAGCGTGCCCTGCAGGCTGCCGAGCAGGGTCCAGGGCAGCAGCTTGCCGGCGATGATCGTCGCCGGTCCGAAGGGCAGGGTGCGCAGCGTCTCCCATTGCCCGCCCTCGCGCTCGCGGGCGAGGCTGAGGCTGCCGAGCATGACCATGCCGATCATCACGGTGACGCCGATCAGCCCGGCGAGGAACGGCCAATCGGCGCGCGCCTCGGGATTGCCGAGCCGCACCACCCGCGGCGGCTCTGCGGCGGCGCCGAGGATCGACTGGCCGGCGACGGCCTGCCAGTAGCGCGCCGCCAGGCGCGCCTCGGCGGCAGCGGTCAGCGCCGGGTTGCTGCCATCGACGATGATCTGTGGTGGCTCGGCGGCGGTGGCGCCGAGTTCGATGCCGAGGATGGCGGTGCCCGTGGCGACGGCGACACGGGCGCTGCCGGCGGGACCATCGGCGACCAGGCGCAGGCCGGGCTCCTTGGCGAGGGCTTCGCGCGCCGCGTCATGGCCCGGCGAGGCGGCGCCGGCGATGGCGACGGGCAGTCGCGCGCCGGTCGGATCGATGGCAAGCCCGAACAGCAGCAGCTGCAGGACAGGCACGGTGACCAGCAGGCTGAGCGTCACCCGGCTGCGCAGCAGGCGCAGCGTCTCGGCACGGGCGAGCGCGAGGATGGGCGCGTGGATGCGGCTCATGGCCTTGCGGCCAGCGCCGCGACCGCGTCCTCCACCGAGGCAGTGCCGGCACGATGGCGCAGCGCCGCCGGTGTCAGCGGGCCATGGACGCGACCCTGGTCATAGAACAACAGGCGCGGCAGGCGCTCGACCTCGGCCAGGTCATGGGTGCTGACGATGATGGCGGTGCCGGCGGCGGCGAGGTCGGCAATCCACCCCCAGAGTTCGCGCCGGGTGACGATATCGAGCCCGGCGGTCGGTTCGTCGAGCAGCAGCAGTTCGGGGCCGTGCAGCACGGCGGCTGCGAAATGCGCGCGCCGCGCCCAGCCACCCGAAAGCGTCGCGGCGGCATCCGCGAGGCGCGGGCCGAGGCCGAAGCGCAACGCGGCGGCGGTGGCGGCATCGCTGCCAAGGCCGCGCGCTTCGGCGTGGAAGCGCAGATTCTCGCCGACGGTCAGTTCGCCGTAGAGGCTGGTCGCCTGCGCCATATAGCCGAGGCGGCGCCGTGCCGATGTCGGCAGCGGCCGCGCGTGCGGCCCCAGCGGCGCGCCGAGCAGCTCGCCATCGCCGCTGTCGGGGGTCACCAGCCCGGCCAGCATGCGCAAGGTCGTGGTCTTGCCGCCGCCATTGGCGCCGACCAGCCCGAGGATGTCGCCGCGCGCCAGTCGGAAATCCAGGCCTTCGACCGCGATCCGGTCGCCGAAGGTCTTGCCGACGCCGGTGAGCCGGACGACGGTCGCGGGTGCTTCAGGCCACAAGGCGAAATCCCCCGAACATGTGCTTGGTGGCTTCGGCGCCGAGTGCCAGCAGCGTCTCGCCGGGCGCCAGCCGGCGCCGCGCGGCGTCGACGGCCAGCCAGATCGCCGCCGATCCGGTGTTGCCGACACTGTCGGCCTGGACGAAGACGCGGGCCTCATCGAGCCCGAGATGCGCCGCCAGCGGTGCCGCGATGCGGCCATTGGCCTGGTGCGGGACGATGGCGGCGGCGTCGCCGAGCGCCAGGCCGAGATCGGCCAGCGCGCCGGCATGGGCGCCGAACAGCCGCGCCCCGGCGGCGCGAACGTCGCCGAAATGATGGAGTACCGGCAGCGGCCCGCGCTGCTGCGGCCGGGCCGAGCCGCCGGCCGGCATTTCCAGCCCCGGTGCGCGATCAAGGCCGATGGCGCCATACCAGCCATGGCTGATCCGCGCAGTGCCGGCGGCCAGCGGCGCCAGGATGACAGCGGCAGCGCCGTCGCCCATCTGCACCAGATTGACGATATCGCCAGCAGCAAGCTCGGCACCCGGCGCGAAGAATGGCGAGGCGGTCTCCGAACCGACGATTGCCACCGGCCGCGCGCCGGGCAGCGCCAGCAGCCCGATCGCCATGGCGAGCGCATTGGCGAAGCCGGTACAGGCCTGGCGGAATTCGGCGTGCGGGCCGGCATAGCCGAGGCGATCGGCGACCAGCGAGACATTGGACGGCAGCGGCTGCGCCGGTGAGGCGGTGTGGCCGATCAGATAGCCGAGATCGCTGGCGACCATGCCGGCATCGGCAAGCGCCGCGGCGACGGCACGGGCGGCAAGATCGGGGTTGCCATCGCCCGGGCGGGTGCCTTCGCCCGGCGTCGCCCAGTCGCGCGCAAGATGGCGGCTGGCGATGCCGAGGCGATGGGCAATGGCGCGGGCGGCGCGGCCCTGGGTGAAGCCGAAACGGCGTTCCTGCAATTCGATCAGCGTGTCGGTGGCGATCGGCGCGCCGGGCAGGGCGCTGCCGCTGCCGAGCAGGCTGACGGCGTGCGCGGTGGTCCAGCCGTTCATGCCGCGAACAGCCCATCGGGCAGGCGGGCAAGGTCAGCGGTCAACCGGTCCGCATCGACGCCGAGTGCTTCGAACGCCGCGCCGACGCGCGGCACGATGGCGGCAAGCAGGCCGCGGGCATGGGCGGCCTCGTCGGCCAGGCGGCGGCGGTCGCTGAGTTGCGCCGCCAGCCGGCCGGAGATCGCGACATGGCGGGCCTCGTCGGCGTGGATGTGGCGCAGCACCGCCGCGGCATGGCTGGCCTCCGGCAGGCGGCGGCCGCGCAGGGTGCGCGCCAGGATCAGGCAGACGGCGGAATCGAGCCCGGCGACCCGCGCCAGCCGGCCGGTGACCAAGGTCCGCCCCAGGCTGACATGCATGGCGCGGGCGGCAGCGAGGAGGTCGCCCTGGTCTTCGGGTGCCGGCAGTACGGCCTGCAGGTCCTTGATGAGGTCGTCGTGGCGCTCCTCGTCGGCGGCGATAGCGGCGAGCGCCGCGGCGGCGGCGGCAGGCAGGCGGCGGTGCGCGGCCATGGCGGCAAAGCCGAGGCTGGCGGCTTCCTCGCCGCAGCCGAGCAGCGGCAACAGCGTCGCCAGCGCGCTTGCCGCAGGATCGGCAAGGCCCGCCGCCGGCCCCCGGGGGAGAAGCCGGGTCCGGCGGCGGACAAAGCAGAACGGCGCATGGGAAGGCATGGTGCCGCTCCGCTTTTGGGGGGATGTCAGATGCTGGTGGTGAGGTCGGTGATCCATTCGGGCGTCGCCGCCACCACCAGGCCTTCGATGATGCGGTCGCTGCCGGTGGCGATCAGCAAGCCGACGCCGATCAGGATGCCGCCGAGCACATATTTGCCGCGACCACCGGCCTGCAGCAGCTTGCCGCGCATCCTGGCCATCGCCGATTTGGCGACGGTGCTGATCGCGATCAGCACGGCGGCGACACCGGCGGAAAAGGCCGCCATCACGGTCGCGGCACCGGCGAGATTCTGGCCCTGCGAGGCGAGCACCGTCGCGGCGCCGAGGGTCGGGCCGACGCAGGGGCTCCACACCAGCCCGAGCAGCCCGCCGATGCCGGCCTGGCCGGCGAGGCCGAAGCGTTCCAGACCCTGTTGTTTCGATCCGGCCCAGCCGGCGGCCGGGGCGGCGAGCCGCTCCAGTGCCGGCTGCGCCTGGGGAATGGCCAGCGCCGCGCCGATGGCGATCATCATCAGCGCGCCGGCGAGGCGGACGCTTTCGGGATCGAGGCCGATCGAATTGCCGAGCAGCGCCACCGACATGCCGACGATGGTGAAGGAGAGGATCAGGCCGCCAGCCAGTGCCAGCGGGCCGAAGCGCCCGGCGCGGCCGGCGCCCGACAGCACGATCGGCACCAGCGGCAGCACGCAGGGGGAGAGGATGGTCAGCGCGCCGGCGACGAACGCCAGCGCGGGGTTGAGCACTTCGGCGGCCATGGTCGTTTCTCCCCTACCCAAGCGATTACTTGACGGTGGCGTCGACGAGCGCGGCGATGGCGTCCCGGTCGGTCTTGAAGTCGATGCGGCCGGTCGGCGTCGCACCCTTGAAGCCGAGGATGGTGCCCTGGCGCTGCACGCCGAACTGCTTCAGTGCGTCCTTCTGCTTGTCGTAGTTGATCTTGAAGATGGTCAGGTTGGCGGTGTCCGGCCGCGCCGAAAGCGCTTTCAGCGTGTTCGACTGGCGGGCGCAGACGGGGCACCACCAGGCGTGGACTTCGACGAGCGTCGGCTTGCCGGCGGCCTGGGCGGCGGCGAACTGCGCCTGATCGAAGGGGACGGTGACGGCGGCGCTGGCAGCGCTGGCGAAAGCGAGGGGGGCAAAGGCGAGGCTGGCGAACAGGGCGACGGTGAGCGTGCGCATGGGAAACCTTTCGTGATCGGCCGTGGCCGGCTGGTGTCACGAGGTTCGCGGCGGACGGGCGCCGGGTTACAAGGTCGGCACGATTGCGCGCCGCGCCGATCATGGCGGCGCAAGCGCCGGCGGCCGCGGCCGTTACCGGTTTGCCATGAGCAGCATTGTCGCCAGCTTCAACATCGGGTCGGGGATCGATACCGCCAAGCTCATCGACGAGCTTGTCGCCGCCGAAAAGACGGCGCGCACCAAGCCGCTGACGGCGCGCAAGACCGCGCTCGACGCGCGGATCTCTGCGCTGGCGGAGGTGAAATCCTCGCTTCTCGGCATCGCCGGATCGCTCGACACGCGGTTGAAATCGGGCGCGCTCGGGCTCTTGCCGGCGAGCAGTGATCCCGGCCGGGTGGCCGTCGCGCGCCTCGGCGACGGACCGGCGAACGGCTTTCGCTCCACGCTGTCGGTGACGCGGCTGGCGAGCGCGCAGCTGCTGACCGCGGCGCCGCTGGCCGGCGAGGCGGCGCCGGTCGGGCAGGGGGTGCTGACCATCGCGCTCGGCACCCGCAGCGAGGCCGGCAGCGGCTTCAGCTTCGCCGGCGACGGCCGCAGCTTCGCTGTCACCATCGGGCCCGACAACAACAGCCTCGCCGGGCTGCGCGATGCCATCAACGCCAGTGGCAGCGGCATCGTCGCCAGCATCGTCACCAGCGCCGCCGGCGCCAGCCTGTCGCTGCGCGGCGCCGATGGCGCGGCGCAGGCCTTCACCCTCAGCGCCGCCCCGGCCAGCGGCGACACCGCCCCCGGCGGCGGCCTGGCGCGCTTCGCCTATGCCCCCGGCGGCGCGGCGCTCACCCTCGCAACGGCGGCTGGCGACGCGGCGCTGACGCTCGATGGCATCGCCGTGACCCGGGCCGGCAATACCATCGACGACCTCATCCCCGGCACGCGCCTAACCCTGTTGCGTGCCGATGCCGGCACGACGACGCTCAGCGCGGCGCGCGATCCGGCGGCGCTGGAATCGACCCTGTCCGACCTCGCGACGACACTCGGGGCCATGCGCAGCCTGGTCGGCGATTTCCGGCGTTCGGCGAGCGGCGACATCGCCGCCGGTGCGCTGCTCGGCGACCCGACGGCGCGCGGGATTGACCAGGGACTGGCGCGGCTGGTCGGCGCCGCCATCCCCCAGGCCAATGGCATGCGGCTCGCCGATCTCGGTTTCGGCGTCGCCCGTGACGGCGCCATCACCTTCGATGCCGCGCGGCTGGCGGGGCTCACGCCGGCGCGCCTCGCCGATGCCGAGGGGCTGCTGAAGACCATGGCGGCGCCGGCGCTTTCGACCCAGCCCAACCGCCTCAAGTCACTCGCCGAACTGGCGACGCCGGCCGCTGCCGGCTTCACCAGCCAGCGCAGCCGGCTGACCGGCGACCTCGATCGCATCGACCAGCGGCTGGCGACCTATCGCGACAGCCTCGTCCGCCAATATGCCGCCATGGACCGGGCCGTGGCGGCGTCGAAAGCGACGCAGGAAGCCCTGACCCGCCAGATCGAGGCCTGGACCGCCAGCCTGTCGCGCTGACGCTTCCGAGCTGTGCCTCCGGCGGCTGGGGCCTCAGGCCCCAGACCCCATCTCGATATGTCCATGAATACAAAAGGTTCCGGAAAAGCAGCAACCAACAAAAAGGGGTCTGGGGCCCACGGCCCCAGCCGCCGGAGGCAAATTATCGACAGAGCCCCCGGATCAGTCGCCCGCCACCTCCGCGCTCAGCTCGGCGACGCGCATTTCTCCCGCGCGCGTCTGGCCGCCGAGTTCGAGGAAGCGGCGCATCTTTACCAGTGCGTCTTCGGTGAACATCAGCGTCTGGAAATCGGCGGTTTCGACGCGGCAGCCGTCAAGCAAAGGCTGGCCGGAAGCGTTGATCGAGTGCTTGGCCAGGCGCACCGCCTGGGGCGGGAAGCTGGCGATGCGCCGGGCCAGCGCGGTGACGTGGGCGTCGATGGCGTCGGCGGGCAGCGCGCGGTTGAGCCAGCCCCAGCGTTCGGCGGTTTCCGCGTCCATGTCGTTGCCGGAGAGGATGATCTCCATGGCCCGGCCGCGGCCGACGAGGCGCGGCAGCCGCTGGGTGCCGGTGCCGCCGGGCAGGATGCCGATCGGCACTTCCATCTGGTTGATGGTGGTTTTGCCGGTGACGCCGAAGCGCATGTCGAAGCTCATCGAAAGCTCGGCGCCGCCGCCGCCGACGCGGCCTTCGATCTGGGCGATGGTCACCTTGTCCATGCTGGCGAAGCGATGGCACATGTCGTGATAGGCATTGGCGTCCTCCACCGGCCCCGGCGGGCCTTCGGCGATGGTGACCAGCGCCGCCACGTCGAAATGGGCGAGGAAGAAATCGGGGTCGGCGCTTTTCAGCACGAACACCAGGACAGAGGGATCGGCCTCCAGCTCGATCGCCAGCCGCGCCAGCTCGCCGAACAGGTCTAGCGTGATGACGTTGATCGGTGGTGCATCGACGGTGGCGGTGAGGACCGCGCCGTCCTGAACGATGTGGAGCAGCTTGTAATCGGCATAGGCCATGGCGTTTCTCCCCTTTGTTGCCGCCAGTCTGGCAGCATCGGGCGGCTTTGCCACCGGCACGAAACGCTAGCCTGTGCGGGGGCAGGATGGGCGCACCCGGCGAGGTTGACCGGGTATTGGCCCTCTGGCAGACGCGTTGTTGTTCGTTCTTGATACTTTCTTAAGCCAGAACACGATCGGGGGGTCGGTCACGATGTCAAAGTTGCTCATGGGTTCGGTGTTCGCCATGCTGGCTGTCGGCCCGGCGTTGGCCGTGGTCATCGATTTTTCGAATCCGCCGAGTTATTCCTCCCCGATCGTCTACCCGGATGCCACATTTTCAGGCGGTGGCGTCGAGGGCGGTAGCTTTTGCTATATCTCGAAGGACGGATGTGGTTTTGGTCCGGTCGCAGTCAGCTTCACGGCTCCGGTCAGCGACCTCACCTTCCTCGCGCGCAACTTGAGAACCGCGCGGACGCTCTCGCTCCAGCTGAGCACGAGCAGTGGCGGCAGCTTCAACCTGGATGTCAGCGGCCCGGGACAGTATGATCAGCTTATCGATCTGTCCGGCTACACCGGGGTGACGAACCTTCAGTTTCTGTCGACCAACAACGATCACATCATAAGGTACGATGATTTCAGCTTCACCGTTGCGGGCGGCGCCGTACCGGAGCCGGCGGCCTGGGCCATGCTCATCGCCGGCTTCGGCCTGACGGGCGCCATGCTGCGCCGCCGTCGCGCCGCCCGTGGCGCGCTGGCCTGAACCGGCGCGCCCGGACCGGCGCTCCGGTCACTCCGTCGGCAGGAAGTCCGGCACCGAGAGATAGCGTTCGCCGGTATCATAGTTGAAGCCGACAACACGGGCGCCGGCCGGCAGGTCTTCCAGCGCCTGGGCGATCGCCTGCAGGGTGGCGCCCGAGGAAATGCCGACGAGCAGGCCTTCTTCCTTGGCCGAACGCAGTGCCATGGCTTTCGCGGCGCCGGCTTCGACCTGGATAACGCCATCCAGCAGTCGCGTGTGAAGGTTCGCCGGGATGAAGCCGGCGCCGATGCCCTGGATCGGGTGCGGGCTCGGCTGGCCGCCCGAGATCACCGGCGAGGCGGCGGGTTCGACGGCATAGACCTTGCAGTTCGGCCAGCGCGGCTTCAGCACTTCGGCAATGCCGGTGATGTGGCCGCCGGTGCCGACGCCGGTGATGATGGCGTGCGGCGGCGCATCGGCGAAATCGGCGAAGATTTCCTCCGCCGTGGTGCGCACATGCACGGCGATATTGGCGGGGTTTTCGAACTGCTGCGCCATCCAGCTGTTCGGCGTTTCGGAAACGATCTGGGTGGCGCGCTCGATGGCGCCCTTCATGCCCTTTTCGCGCGGGGTGAGATCGAAGCTGGCGCCATAGGCCAGCATCAGCCGGCGGCGTTCGAGCGACATTGATTCCGGCATGACCAGGATCAGCTTGTAGCCCTTGACCGCGGCGACCATGGCGAGGCCGATGCCGGTGTTGCCGCT
Organism: Sphingomonadales bacterium; assembly: GCA_027489695.1. Taxonomy (GTDB): domain Bacteria; phylum Pseudomonadota; class Alphaproteobacteria; order Sphingomonadales; family Sphingomonadaceae; genus Sandarakinorhabdus. The sequence goes on along the minus strand of JAIXZK010000314.1, from coordinate 13,973 downwards.
GGTCGGCTCGACGATGATGCCGCCGGGCTTGAGGCTGCCATCGGCTTCGGCGGCTTCGATCATGGCGAGCGCGATGCGGTCCTTGATCGAGCCGCCGGGATTGGCGCGTTCCGATTTCACCCAGACTTCGGCGGTGGGGAACAGCCGCGCCAGGCGGATGTGCGGGGTGTTGCCGATGGTGGCGAGGACGTTGGCGGCTTTCATCGAAATCTCCCTGAGGACGTTCGCATTTACAACGTCGCGGCGCGGCCGTCAGGCCCTTCGTCGCTGAAGCGATCGGCGCGGCGCAGCTCCGGAAACCCCCAGGCCCAGAGGCCGGTGACCAGGATGGCGCCGATGCCGCCGGCGACGACCGCCTCGACCGGGCCGAGCCAGGCGGCGGTGATGCCGCTTTCGAATTCGCCCAGCTCGTTCGACGCCGAGACGAACAGGGTGGACACCGCGGCGACCCGGCCGCGCATCGCGTCGGGCGTGTGCAGCTGGATCAGCGAGGATCGGATGAAAACCGAGACCATGTCGGCAGCGCCAAGCACGGTCAGCGCCAAGAGGCTCAGCCACAGGTTCGTCGACAGGCCGAAGACGATGGTGGCGAGGCCGAACAGCCCGACGCACAGGAACATCACCGGGCCGACGTTGCGGTCGAGCGGCCGGAAGGCGAGGAATAGCGCCGTCAGCGCCGCCCCCAGCGCCGGCGCGGCGCGCAGCGGCCCCAGGCCCTCGACGCCGACATGCAGGACATCGCGGGCATAGACCGGCAGCATCGCGGTAGCGCCGCCGAGCAGCACGGCGAACAGATCAAGGCTGATGGCGCCCAGCACGATCCGGTTGTGACGGACATAGCCGAGCCCTTCGACGACCCGGCGCCAGGGCGTGAGTGGCGAGGGTTCGGGGCGCGGCACGGCGCCGATGCGCAGCAGCGCGATCAGCGCCGCGGCGAACATGGCGGCGGCGACCAGATAGGCGAGCGGCGCGCCGGCGGCGTAAAGAAACGCCCCGAGCGGCGGCCCGGCGACGGCACCGGTCTGCCAGCTGATCGAGTTGAGTGCGATCGCCGATGGCAGGATCTCGCGCGGCACCAGATTGGGCGCGAGCGCCGACAGCGCCGGTCCGGCGAAGGCGCGGCCGACGCCGAGCAGCGCGGCGACGATGAACAGCGCCGGAATGGTTATCGCGTCCTGTAGCGCCAGCACGCCGAGCGCGATGGCGCAGCCGAGTTCGAGCGCGACGGCGAGCCGGGCAATGATCCGGCGATCGAAGCGGTCGGCAACGACGCCGACGACGAGGCTCAATCCGAACAGGGGCAGGAACTGCGCGAGGCCGATCAGGCCAAGCCGCAGCGCCGCATCGCGCGGTGACATGGTAAGGCGCGCGATGTCATAGACTTGCCAGCCGATGACGATCACCAGCATCATGCCGGCAATCGTCGAGAAGAAGCGCGCTACCCAGAAGGCACGATAGTTGGTGATGCGCAGCGGGGCGGGCAGGACGGGCACCTTCGCATCCCTAGGGCCCGAGTCGCGGCGCGGCAACCTGAGGCGCCATTTCAGCTGCGGATTGCAAGTTGTTGGCCGCCGCCGCTTAACCAACCTCGACCGAAATAAATTTGTAAAAGGTAAACGATCTATGTATGTGCGGCGCTCGGGGAGCGGGGAGGCGGCTGTGCATCTTGTTCGTGAGTTCTGCGGCTACCTGATGGGTGTCGCCTTCTGCATGATCGCGCTCGCCCTTTGCGGTCTCGGCTGGCTGGGCATGGAATCGGAATTCGGCTGGAAATGGGCGCTTGCCGCCGTTGTCGCCGGTGCCGTCGTGCGCGTCAACGCCGCGCTGCCGATCGGCCTGTTCCTATATGCCAGCAACGTCTGGGACTGGCCGATGCCGCAGGCCCTGGCCTTTTCGGCGCCGGGCCTCATCCTGTTGCTGCCGTCGCTCGCGACCAGCATTTTCGTCGTCCTCGTCGGCCGTCCGGCAACGCGCTACTGATAGCGCGGGCGATTACCGCCTGACCTCGACAAAGCTGTCGAGCACCCGCTTTGGCCCCGCCGCCGGAAAATCGATCTCCAGCTTGTTGCCTTCGATCGCGGTCACGACGCCTTCGCCGAATTTCGAATGAAACACCCGGCTGCCGATGGCGACATCGCTGCGGCCCTTCAGCCCCACCGAAACCGCGCTGGCCCGCACGTCGATCGCCGGCGCCGTGTTGCGCGCCGCGGCAAAGCCGCCGCTGGCCGCCCGGTTCCAGCCCGGACCCCGCCCGGCGCCGGCACCACTGCCGCGGCTTTCCGCGACATGCGCGAACGGATCGGCATGGCCCTGCAACGCGGCGCGCCACAGGCTCGGCCCGCCCGACAGGGTGCTGGTCACCTCGACATGGTCGAGCGGCAGTTCCGAGACGAAGCGCGACGGGATCGACGCCGTCCATTGGCCATAGACGCGGCGATTGGCGGCATGGAGGATGGTCGCCGTGCGCCGGGCGCGGGTGATGCCGACATAGGCGAGGCGGCGCTCCTCCTCCAGCGCGGCGCTGCCGCCTTCGTCGAGCGTGCGCTGGCTCGGGAATACGCCTTCCTCCCAGCCGACCAGGAAGACATGATCGAACTCCAGCCCCTTGGCGGCGTGCAGGGTCATGATCGTCAGCTTCTCGGCCGCGTCCGACGCCTCATTGTCCATGACGAGACTGACATGTTCAAGGAACGAGGTCAGCGAGGGATAATCCTCCATCGCCCGCGTCAGTTCGATGAGGTTGTCGAGCCGGCCTTGCGCTTCGGGGGATTTGTCAGCTTGCCACATCGCGACATAGCCCGATTCCTCCAGCACGATGCGCGCCAGTTCCGGGTGCGGCGTCGTTTCGGCGAGTGCCCGCCAGCGATCGAGATCCATCACCAGCGTCTTCAGCGCCCGCCGGGCGCCGGCGGTCAGCGCCGGCGTGTCGACGATCGCCTCGGCGGCGCGCGGCAGCGGCCGGTCCATGGCACGCGCCGCGGCGTGCAGCGTCTGCATCGCCTTGTCGCCAAGCCCGCGCTTGGGGACGTTGACGATGCGTTCGAAGGCCAGGGCATCGTTCGGCGAGGCGATCAGGCGCAGATAGGCAAGCGCGTCGCGCACCTCGGCGCGTTCATAGAAGCGGAAGCCGCCGACGATGCGATAGGGCAGGCCGATGGCGATGAAGCGATCCTCGAACTCGCGGGTCTGGAACTGGGCGCGCACCAGGATCGCCATGCGGTCGAGCCGGGCGCCGTCGCGGCAGCGCTGCTCGGCCTTGTCGCCGACCAGCCGCGCTTCCTCCGGTCCGTCCCAGACGCCGACGACGGAGACCTTCTCGCCGGCGGCCTCCTGGGTGAACAGCTGCTTGCCGAGCCGGCCCTTGTTGTGCGCGATAAGGCCATTGGCGGCGGCGAGGATATGCGGCGTCGAACGGTAATTCTGTTCGAGCCGGATCACCGTCGCGCCGGGAAAGTCGCGCTCGAAGCGCAGGATGTTGGCGACTTCGGCGCCGCGCCAGGAATAGATCGACTGGTCGTCATCCCCCACGCAGGCGATGTTGTGGCGGGTGCCGGCGAGCTGGGTCAGCCAGCGATACTGGGCGATGTTGGTATCCTGATATTCGTCCACCAGGATATATTTGAAGCGGCGCTGATAGTCGGCGAGCACATCGGGGTGGCGCGCGAAGATCACCAGCATGTGCAGCAGCAAATCGCCGAAATCGGCGGCGTTGAGCGTTACCAGCCGCTCCTGATAACGGGCATAGAGCCGGCCACCGGTCGCCTGGCCTTCGCCGAAACTCATCGCTTCGCCGGGCGGCACCTCGGCGGGCGTTTCGCCGCGATTCTTCCAGCGATCGATCTGGCCGGCAAGCTGCTTCGCCGGCCAGCGCCGCTCGTCGAGGCCGGCTTCGATGATCACCTGCTTGAGCAGGCGGTGCTGATCATCGGTGTCGAGAATGGTGAAATTGGCGTCGAGCCCGACGAGTGGCGCATGGCGGCGCAGCATCCGCGCCGCGATGGCGTGGAAGGTGCCGAGGAACGGCATGCCCTCCGCCATGTCGCCGACCAGCATCTCGGTGCGGTGGCGCATCTCGCGCGCCGCCTTGTTGGTGAAGGTGACGGCAAGGATCTCGGACGGCCAGGCGAGGCGGTTGAAGACGATATGCGCCAGCCGGCTGGTCAGCGCCTTGGTCTTGCCGGTGCCGGCGCCGGCCAGGATCAGCACCGGGCCCTCGGTGGTGGTGACCGCCTGCAGCTGCGGCGCGTTGAGCCCGGCGAGCCAGGGCGGCATCGACGAGATTGGGGGCGCGGGCTGGATCGAACTGGCCATCGCGAACAGTTAGAGAACGCCGGCGCCGATGGGAAGGGGCGAGAGGGGGCTGCCGTGGAAGGAACCCCCACCCCGCTCGCGCCGAAGGGGCGCGAGTCGCCCTCCCCACAGGGGGGAGGGAGGGGGCCGGTCCGTTTGCGAACGTGGCGCTTTGCTTAAGGCTTTCAAACCGCCGCCGTTTCCCAGTGCAGCGCCACAGCGGCGCGGGAGACGCGCATGTCCGTCAATTTCCGGCCGCCGGTGGCTGCCGTCCCGGCGATCGGCTGGCGGCAGGTGCTGGGGTTCGACCAGGCCGACGAGCCATTCTTCGCGCGGGTGCGGGCGGCGCAGCTGGCGGCGGTCAATCGCAACGTGCCGTTCAATGTCGGGCTGATCACGCTCAATCTGTTCGGGGTGATCTGGCTGCTGCGCGATGTCGTCGGCGCCGGCTTCATCGCCGGCTGGACGGCGACGATCGCCGCGCTGGTGACGCTGCGCTTCGTCCATTATCACCGCGAGCTGCGCCGCGGTCTCGCCGATGCCGCCAGCGTGCGGCAGTTCTGGCTGATCACCGGCGAAATTGCCGCCTATGGCGTCGGCTGGGCGGCGCTGGTGCTGCATCTGATGCCGGGTGCCCCCGCGGCAATGCAGGCGCTGCTGATCATCGTCGCGCTGACCGCGATGGGCGCCGGCGGCGGTGCCGTGGCGGTAATGCCGGTCTGTGCCATCGTGCTGGTAACGACGGTGGCGCTGGGTACGCTGCTGGCATTGCCGCCGGGCTCGCTGCTGGCGCGCGGCGATGTCGCGCTGGCCTTCCTTACCTTTGCCGCGATGACCATCCGCGCTTCGCTGGCGACGACGGCGGCGCTGATGGCGCGGATGCGCGGCGAGACGGCGCTGGCCGAACATGGCGAGGTGGTGCGGCTGCTGCTGAGCGAGTTCGAGGCCAATGGCTCCGACTGGCTGATCGAAGTCGATGCCGATGGCCGGCTGACCCATGTCAGCCCGCGCTTTGCCGAAGTGGCGCGGCGGCCGCGCGAGGCATTGCTTGGCGCGCCGCTGCTGACCCTGTTCGGCAGCGAGCGGCGCGGCCGGGCGCGTGCCTCGGTGCGCGCGCTGGCCGCCGGCTTTCGCGAGCGCCGGGCGTTCCGCGACATCACCGTGCCGGTGCTCGTCGATGGCGAAACCCGCTGGTGGGCGCTGTCGGGCACGCCGAAATTCTCCGCCGAGGGGCGGTTCACCGGCTATCGCGGCGTCGGCCGCGATGTCACCGAAGTGCGGCGCGGCCAGGAACGCATCGCCCAGCTGGCGCGCTTCGATCCGCTGACCGGGCTGGCCAACCGCAATCTGTTCCGCGATGCGCTGGAGGATGTGCTCGGCCGGGCGGTGCGCGGCGGGCGGCAATGCGCGCTGCTGTTCATCGATCTCGATCGCTTCAAGGCGGTCAACGACCAGCTCGGCCATGCCGCCGGCGATGCGCTGCTGCGTGAAGTGGCGGCGCGGCTGCGCACCGCCGCCGGCAGCGGGGCGACGGTGGCCCGGCTCGGCGGCGACGAGTTCGCCGTGCTGCTGCCCGATGCCTCGCAGCGCCGCGCCGAAGCGGTGGCGACCGGGTTGGTCGCCGGCATGGCGCGGCCCTGCGTCATCGAGGGCCAGACGGTGAGCGTCGGCGTCAGCATCGGCTATGCGCTCGGCCCCGCCGACGCTGCCACCGCCGAGACGATGCTGCGTTCCGCCGACCTGGCGCTCTACGAGGTCAAGTCGAGCGGGCGCGGCGCGGCACTGCGCTTCCGCGCCGAATTCCGCGAGCGCGCCGAGGAGCGTCGCGTGCTGGAGGCCGATCTGGCGCGCGCCCTCGACCGTGCCGAACTGGCGCTGGCCTTCCAGCCCGTCGTCGACGCCGCCGACGAGCGCATTGTCGGCTTCGAGGCGCTGCTGCGCTGGACGCACCCGCAGCTCGGCAACATCCCGCCGGCCAAGTTCATCCCGATCGCCGAGGAAACCGGACTGATCGTGCCGATCGGCCATTGGGTGATCGCCGAAGCCTGCCGCTGGGCAGCGCGCTGGCCGGACGAGGTGCGGATCGCGGTCAACCTCTCCCCGGCGCAGATCGATGACGCGCGGCTGGTCGATCTCGTCGAAGCGGCACTGGCGGACAATGGCGTGCTGCCCGGCCGGCTGGAACTAGAGATCACTGAAAGCCTGTTCCTCGATGAAAAGCCGGCGACGATGGCGCGGCTGGCGGCGCTGAGCGCTTTGGGCGTGCAGTTCGCCATCGACGATTTCGGCACCGGCTATTCCTCGCTCGGTTATCTCCACAAGGCGTCGTTCAGCCGCATCAAGATCGATCGCAGCTTCGTGACGCGGGCCGGCGTTGACGACGGCGACGCCAGCGCCATCATCGAATCGATCGTGCGGCTGGCCGCCTCGCTCGACATGGCGACGACGGCCGAAGGCACCGAAACCCGCGCCGAATTCGAACGCATCCGCGACCTCGGCTGCCAGCAGGTGCAGGGCTATCTGTTCGGCCGGCCGATGCCGCCGGAAGCGGCGACGGCGCTGGTGGCGGGGGTGGCGGTCCGGCAGGACGTGGCGGCTTGAAGGGGAGCCTCTGGCGGCTGGGGCCATTGGATCAAGATAACGCCACGCCTCCCCCTGGAGGGGGGAGGCGACTCGCGCGTAGCGCGGCGGGTGGGGGTGGTCGCCGCGCGGCAAAGCCTTCCCGTGGGGAGACCACCCCCTCCCGGGCCGCCTGCGGCGTCTCTCGCCTCCCCCCTCCAGGGGGAGGAGGTGCTTCGACATGACAGCCTGCGCCCCAGCCGCCGGAGGCTAGCTTTCTTCTACGCCTGCCCCGGCCGCCGCGCCCGCAAGGTCGGCGGTGCCTGCAGCGGGTCCTCCGGCCAGGGGTGCTTGGGATAACGGCCGCGCAGGTCACGGCGGACATCGGCCCAGCTGCCGGCCCAGAAGCGCGGCAGGTCTTTCGTCACCTGCACCGGCCGGCCAGCTGGCGAGGTAAGGCGCAAGGTCAGCGGCACGCGGCCGCCGGCGAGCATGGGATGGGCAGCGAGCCCGAACAGCGCCTGTACCCGCACATCGACGGCAGGGCCGCCGTCGGCGCCGTAATCGATGGCATGGTGGCTGCCCGCGGGACTGGCGAACTGCCGTGGTGCGAATTCGTCGAGCTTGCGCGCCGCCTGCCAGTCGATCAGCCCGGCGAGGGCTTCGGCGAGCGCACTGTCGGGGATGTCGCCAAGCCGGCGGCGGCTGCCGAGCAGTGGCGCCAGCCAGGCATCGAGGCAGGCGAGAAGGCCGGCGTCGCTCATGTCGGGCAGGTCGGCCAGCCCGGCGCCGGCGGCAAAGGCGATGCGGGCGCGCAAGCTCATGCTCGCCTCGCCCCAGGGCAGCAGGGCGAGGCCATGGTCGCGGACGCCGCCGAGCAGCGCGGCGCGGATCGCCGCCGGATCGGGGCGCTCGGCCGGCGCCCGGGCCAGTGTGATGGCACCGAGCCGGCGCTGCGTTTCGGCGATGACGCTGGCGGTCGCCGGATCAAAGGCGAAGATCGCCGAACGGGTGATGGTGGTGGCGAGCAGGCGTTCGACGCTGGTTTCCTCGATGGCGCCGCCGAGCAGCAGCCGCGCGCCGGCGGCCGAGCCCGAGGCATCGCCGACGACGATCCATGGCGAGCCGGCCAGCGGTTCATGCGCCTCGACCGCGACAGCACGGCCATTGGCCATCAGGAACGGCGCGCCGGCGGCGCCGCGGCGGCGGGCGACGCGATCGGGGAAGGCGAGCGCCAGCATCTGGCCGGCGGCGTCGGGGGCAGGGGTGCTTGCGGCACCGCCGCCGACGCTGCGTGCCCAGCGTTCGGCGAGGCCGCGCGCCGCATCGGCGCGGGGCCCGCGCTCGCGCGCCCATAGCCGCAAACGCTCGTCGAGATCGCTGCTGCGCCCGCCAAGGCCGCGCTCGGTGAGCAGCACCGCGACCCGCGCCGCCAGCGGTGCCAGGCCCATCGCCGCCGCCGCCAGCAGCATATGGCCCAGCGCCGGGGGCAGCGGCAGCGCCGCGACCTTCTCGCCATGCGGCGTCGGCCGGCCGTCGCCGTCGATGGCGCCGATCGCCCGCAGCCGCTCGCGCGCCTCGGCGACAGCGGCGGCCGGCGGCGGGTCGCGCCAGCGCAGGGCGGCGGGATCGGCAACGCCCCAGCGTGCGCATTCGAGCACCAGGCCGGACAGGTCGCTTTCGAGGATTTCGGGCGGATCGAAGCGCGGCCGGCCAGCCGTTTCGCCCGCCTCCCACAGCCGGATCGCGACACCCGGCGCGGTGCGGCCGGCGCGGCCGGCCCGCTGCGTCGCGGCGGCCTGGGAGGCGCGTTCGGTGACCAGCCGGGTCAGGCCGACGCTGCGATCGTGGCGCGGGCGGCGGGCGAGGCCGGAATCGATCACCACGCGCACGCCATCGATGGTGATCGAGGTTTCGGCGATCGACGTCGCCAGCACGATCTTGCGCATGCCCGGCGGCGGCGGCCGGATGGCGGCGCGCTGGTCGCTGCCTTCACGCGCGCCATAGAGGCGGTGGAGCTCCACATCGGGCGGCAAGCGTTCCGCAAGCCGTTCGGCGGTGCGCTCGATCTCGGCGGCGCCGGGCAGGAAGGCGAGGATCGACCCGGGTTCGTCGGCGAGCGCCATGCGGATGGCGCTGGCCATGGCGTCCTCGACGCGCTGGGTCCGGTCGCGGCCGATGTGGCGCAAGGTCACCGGGAACATCCGCCCTTGCGATTCCAGATGCACCAGGTCGGGGATGATCGCATCGTACGCTGCGCCATCGAGCGTTGCCGACATCAGCAGCAGCCGCAGGTCCGGGCGCAGCGCCTCGCGCGCCTCCAGCGCCAGGGCGAGCGCCAGATCGCCTTCGAGGCTGCGTTCATGGACTTCGTCGAACAGCACCGCGGCGATGCCGGGCAGGTCGGGGTCCGCCACCAGCATCCGCGCGAAAATGCCTTCGGTGACCACGATGATCCGTGTCTGGGCCGATGTGCGGCTGTCCATGCGCGTGCGATAGCCGATGGTGGCGCCGACGCTCTCGCCGGCGGTTTCGGCCATGCGTTCGGCGGCAGCGCGGGCGGCGAGGCGGCGGGGGCTGAGCAGCAGGATGGTGCCGCCCTGCGCCCAGGCCTCGCCGAGCAGCGCCGGCGCGATGGCGGTGGTCTTGCCGGCGCCCGGCGGTGCCACCAGCGCCACCGGCGCATTGGCGGCCAGCGCGGCGCGCAGTTGGGGCAGGATTTCTTCGACGGGAAGGGTCATGGCGGTGTCGGAGCGCGTCTCCCTCCCCGCAAGAGGGAGGGAGTTATCCCGATCTTCAATCGCCCACCCACGCCTTCAGAAGCGTGTGCGCAATCGCCAGCGGCGGCGGCGCCAGCCATTCTCCGCTGCCGGCCAGCGCGGCGCGGACATCGTCCTTGGTCACCCAGCGCGCTTCCTCCAGCTCGTCGGTATCGAGCGTGATCTCAAAGCCGTCGGCCTCGGCAAAGGCCGCAACCATCAGCGAGGAGGGGAAGGGCCAGGGCTGGCTGGCGAGATAGCGGACATTGGAGACGCGGATGCCCGCCTCCTCGAACAATTCGCGCGCCACCGCTTCCTCCAGGCTCTCGCCCGGTTCGACGAAGCCGGCCAGCGCCGAATAGAAGCGCTTCGGAAAGCCCGGCTGGCGCCCGACCAGGGCATGATCGCCCTTCACCGCCAGCATGATGACGACGGGATCGACACGCGGGAAATGCTCCACAGCGCAGGCGAGGCAGGCACGGGCATAGCCGGCCTTCTTCATCTCGGTCTTGCCGCCGCAGCGGGCGCAGAAGCCGTGTCGCGCATGCCAGTCGAGCAGCGAGCGGGCATGGGCGATGATCGCGGCTTCCCCCGGCGGCAGCGTCGCGGCAGCGGCGCGGGCGTCGATCACCCGGCCGCCGAAATCGCTGACCAGTTCGGCGGACGAAGCAGCAGCCGCGAAGCGCGGCGCCTCGCCATCGAGGCCGAGGAACACCGAAACGGCATCGTGCGGCACGTCGGAACGATAGGCCCAGAGGATAGCATCGCCGCGCAGCACCGGCTTCAGATCGTCGAGCACCAGCCAGCGCGCATCGGGGCGCGAGCGCAGCGCGATGCTGGCGGCGGCATCGCGGCGGATGTGATCGGCGCGATCGAGCGGCGAGCCGGTGAGGCCGACCGGCGGCACCTTCCAATCGGCGAATGGGTCGTTGGTCATGCTTGCCCCCTTTGTGCGATCGCCAGCGCGACCGCCTTGGCAAAGACCGTCGGCATCGCGCCGGCGGCTTGGTGGACCGGAAGCCAGTCGCCGGCAAGGGCCGGGCGCGTTGGCAGATACAGGGCGTGGACCTCCAGCCGCAATTCGAAATGGGTGAAACCATGGCCGATGGCGCCGAGCACGCGCCAGTCGCCGGTGATCGGCGGCTCGGCGGCGAGCGACTCCACCCGCCAGTCGCTCGTCGGCAGCGCCCGCATGCCGCCCAGCAGCCCGCGGCCCTCGCGCACCATGGTCAGCACCTCGCCGCCGACTTCGATCCACCAGGCAACGCCCAGGCGCAGCGGGCGGGCCGCCTTGGCGGGCTTGACCGGATAATCCTGCGGATTGCCGGCGGCGGCGGCGCGGCACTGGCTGGCGATCGGGCAGGCGAGGCACTTCGGCTCGCGCGGCGTGCACAGGGCACGGGCCAGGTCCATGAGCGCTTGTGCGAAATCGGCGGGGGCATGATCCGGTCCTGCTGCCGGGGTGATGGTTTCCAGCGCCGCCAGGATCTCGGCCCGCGCCGGCAGCGGCGTCGGAATCGCGAACAATCGCGTCACCACCCGCTCGACATTGCCGTCGATGATCAGCGCGCGCCGGCCAAAGGCAAAGGCGGCGATGGCGGCAGCGGTATAGGCGCCGATGCCGGGCAGGGTGCGCAGCGCCGCCTCATCATCGGGAAAGCGCCCGCCATGTTCGGCAACCACTGCCCGCGCGCAGGCAAGCAGATTGCGGGCCCGGGCGTAATAGCCGAGGCCGGCCCAGGCCTGCATCACTTCGCCATCCTCGGCCGCCGCCAACGCCGCGACATCGGGCCAGCGCGCCACGAAGCGCGCGAAATAGGGCGCCGCCGTCACCACATTGGTCTGCTGCAGCATGATTTCGGACAGCCAGACGCGATACGGCCAGGCCGGGTCTTCCGGCATCGCCGCGCCCGGTGGCCGTCGCCATGGCAAGTCCCGGGCATGGGCCTCATACCAGGCATTGAGGGCGGTGGCGGTATCGAACACCGGCCAGCTATGGCATGGAGCGGCAATGGCCCGAAAGCCCGTCCCTCCTGCGCCGCCGCCGGCACGCAGCAACCGCAGCCGGCAAGTCGCCGATCTGGTACCGGCGATCGGCGGCCAGGCGTTCCGGCGCTTCGGCTTCACCCAATCGGCATTGCTGGCGCGCTGGGCGGAAATCGTCGGCGAACGCTACGCCCGCCACAGCCGGCCGCAATCGCTGAGCTTTCCGCGTGGGCGTCAGGATGGCGGCACGCTGAAAGTGGCGGTGACCGGCGCGCTGGCGCCGATGCTGCGCCATGTCGAGCCGCAGGTGATCGAACGGGTCAATCGCGTCCTCGGCCATGCCGCGGTGGCGAAGCTGGTGCTGGTCCAGGCCGATATCGATTTCGTCGCTGCCCCGCCGCCGCCGCCGCCGCCCGCCGAACTGACCGCCGAAACGCGTTCGACCCTGAAGGACATCGCCGATCCCGACCTGCGCGCCAGCCTGGAAGCACTGGCGCGGGCGCTGGGCGGCACCTCGGGGCCACCCAAGGTGCGGTGAAGCAGCTGCGGCGGTTGCCTGGTGCCGCCATCTTGTTCCGCCCGGCCGCTTTGGCCTATGACCGCTGCAGTCGCTGCTTGTTTTCGAGGTTCCCATGCCCGCCCGTATTCGCCTTGCCGCCGTCGCCGCGTTGCTTGCGCTCGCCGGCTGCAACGATGCCTCCAGTGCCGCCGATGCCGGCAGCACCGCCGCGGCCAAGGGCGCCGGCCCGGCAGCGCCCGCCGGCACCAACTGGACGACCTTTGCGGTGGCGACGCCGGAAGGCGGCTTTCGCCTCGGCAACCCCAATGCCCGCGTCAAGCTGATCGAATTCGCCTCGCTAACCTGCCCGCACTGCAAGGATTTCCACGCCGCGGCGTTCGAAACCATCCGCAACAAATATGTCGCCAGCGGCAATGTCTCCTATGAATATCGTAGCTTCGTGCTGAACGGCCCGGATTTTGCCGCCACCGTGCTGGCCCGCTGCCAGGGCGCGCGGCCATTCTTCGGCCTTTTGAACGCCTTTTATCAGGACCAGGCGAGCTGGATCGAGCCCTTCACCCGCATGACCGCGGCCGATCAGCAGCGGCTGCAGGGCCTGCCCGAGGACAAGCAGATCGCCGCGCTCGCCGAAATCGGCGGCCTCGATGCCTATGTCCGCGCTCGCGGCATCCCGCGCGCCCGTTTCGACCAGTGCCTCGCCGACAAGGCCGGGGTGAAGGCAGTCACCGATCTGCGCACCCAGGCGACCGAGACCTGGAAGCTGACCGGCACGCCCGGCTTCATCCTCAACGGCACTGTCCAGAAGGACGTTTACGACTGGACGGCCCTCGAAGCCCGCATCCAGCAGGCGCTGCGCTGATCGGCCTGGCAAGCGGCGCGCGCCGGCGCGGGGGGCGCGCCTGATTTGGAATTCCGCAAGCTCCGCCTGATCGGCTTCAAGTCGTTCGTCGAGCCCGCCGAGCTGGTCATCGGCCCCGGGCTGACCGGCGTTGTCGGCCCCAATGGCTGCGGCAAGTCGAACCTGCTCGAAGCGCTGCGCTGGGTGATGGGAGAGGCCAGCCCCAAATCCATGCGCTCCGGCGGCATGGACGATGTCATCTTCGCCGGCACCGCCCAGCGCCCGGCGCGATCACAAGCGGCGGTAACCCTGGCGCTGGCCGGGGCGGCGGGCGAGGAAGTCGAAGTCACCCGCCGCATCGAACGCGGCGCGGGGTCCGATTATCGCGTCAACGGCCGCGACACCCGCGCCCAGGATGTGCGGCTGCTGTTCGCCGATTCGGCGACCGGCGCGCATTCGCCGGCGATCGTCGGCCAGGGCCGGATCAGCGCCATCATCGCCGCCAAACCCGCCGAGCGCCGGCAATTGCTGGAGGAAGCCGCCGGCATCGCCGGGCTGCACGTGCGCCGCCGCGAGGCCGAGATCCGCCTGCGCGCCGCCGAGGCCAATGTGCTGCGCCTGGATGACGTCATCCGCGCCGCCGAGAGCCAGGCCAATGCGCTCCGGCGGCAGGCGCGGGTGGCGGAACGCTATCGCCTGCTCAGCGACCGGCTGAAGCTGGCCGAGGCGCAACTGTTCTTCGCGCGCTGGCGGGCAGCGATGGCATCGGCCGAAACAGCGCGGGGCGCCGCGGCGGCGGCCGAGGCGCGCGCCGGCGACCTGGCGGGCATCGCCGCGGGGCTGGCAGCCGATGCCGCCGATGCCGCGGCGGCGTTGCCGGCAAAGCGCGACGTCGAAGCTGCGGCGGCGGCGGAAGTCCAGGCGCTGCGCCAGGCGCGCGCGCTGCTCGATGCCGAAGCGGTGACCTCCGAACGCCGGGGGCGCGAGCTGGCGGCGCTGCTTGCCGGGGTCGCCCGCGATG
>JAIXZK010000275.1 GCA_027489695.1 Sphingomonadales bacterium | reverse complement strand
TCGCCAGCGCCAGCGCCAGCACCTCGTCGACATGCGCGACCGGGATGATCTTCAGCCCGGCGGTGACATTGGCCGGGATCTCGGCGAGATCCTTCTCGTTCTCGGCCGGGATGAAGACGGTGGTGATGCCGCCCCGCAGCGCCGCCAGCAGCTTTTCCTTGAGACCGCCGATCGGCAGTACCCGGCCGCGCAGCGTCACTTCGCCGGTCATCGCCACGTCCTTGCGTACCGGAATGCCGGTCAGGGTCGAGATGATCGCCGTCACCATGGCGATGCCGGCGGACGGACCGTCCTTCGGCGTCGCGCCTTCCGGCACATGGACGTGGATGTCCTTCTTCTCGAACACCGACGGCTTGATGCCATAGCGGATGGCGCCGGCCTTGGTGAAAGACAGCGCCGCGGCGATCGATTCGGTCATCACGTCGCCGAGCTTGCCGGTGGTCTTGACGACCCCCTTGCCCGGCGCCGTCACGGCTTCGATGGTCAGCAATTCGCCGCCGACTTCGGTCCAGGCGAGGCCGGTAACGGCACCGATCTGGTCCTCGACCTCGCCGACGCCGAAGCGGAATTTCCGCACCCCGGCGAATTCGGCGAGATTGTCGCTGTCGACAGTGACGCTGGTCGCCTTGCCTTCCAGGATACGACGCAGCGACTTGCGCGCCAGCTTGGCGAGTTCGCGCTCGAGCGTGCGCACCCCGGCCTCGCGGGTGTAGAAGCGGATGAGGTCGCGCAGCGCCGCATCGGTGACGGCGAATTCCGCCAGCTTCAGGCCATGCGCCTCATATTGCTTGGCGAGCAGGTGGCGCTTGGCGATCTCGACCTTCTCGTCCTCGGTATAGCCGCTGAGCTGGATGATCTCCATGCGATCGAGCAGCGGCTGCGGCATGTTGAGGCTGTTCGCGGTGGTCACGAACATCACGTCGGAAAGATCGTAATCGACTTCCAGATAATGATCGCTGAACGCCTTGTTCTGTTCGGGATCGAGCACTTCCAGCAGCGCCGACGACGGATCGCCGCGGAAATCCTGGCCGAGCTTGTCGATTTCATCGAGCAGGAACAGCGGGTTGCCGGTGCCGGCCTTCTTGAGGTTCTGGATGATCTTGCCGGGCATCGAACCGATATAGGTGCGGCGATGGCCGCGGATCTCGGCTTCGTCGCGCACGCCGCCGAGCGACTGGCGGATGAATTCGCGGCCCGTCGCCTTGGCGATCGAACGGCCGAGCGACGTCTTGCCGACACCCGGCGGCCCGACGAGGCAGAGGATCGGCCCCTTCAGCTTCGAGGTGCGCGCCTGGACGGCGAGATATTCGATGATGCGGTCCTTGACCTTCTCCAGCCCATAATGATCGTCGTCGAGCACCTTCTGCGCCGCGACGATGTCCTTCTTGACCTTGGACTTCTTCGTCCAGGGCAGGCCGAGCAGCACGTCGAGATAGTTGCGCACGACGGTGGCTTCCGCCGACTGCGGCGCCATCGCCTTGAACTTCTTCAGCTCGGCGATCGCCTTGTCGCGGGCTTCCTTGCTCATCCGCGCCTTGGCGATCTTCTCCTCGAACTCCTGGACTTCGTCCTTGGCGTCCTCGCCCTCGCCCAGCTCGCGCTGGATCGCCTTCATCTGCTCGTTGAGATAATATTCGCGCTGGGTCTTCTCCATCTGCCGCTTGACGCGGTTGCGGATCTTCTTCTCGACCTGCAGCACGCCCATTTCGCCTTCCATATGGGCGAAGACCTTTTCGAGGCGCTTCGCCACATCCTGTTCGGCGAGCAGCGCCTGCTTGTCGGCGATCTTCAGGCCGAGGTTGGCGGCGACGGTATCGGCGAAGCGCCCGGCCTCGGCGATCTGGGCGATCTGCGCGGCGATCTCGGGGGCGGTCTTGCGGTTGAGCTTCACATAGGCTTCGAACTGCTTGGCGGCGGAACGCAGCAGCGCCTCGCTCTGCTCGTCGTCGGTCTCGATATCCTCGCGCGGCGCCACGCTCGCCTTCAGATGATCGCCGTCATTGTCGAGCGCGACCAGCGCAGCGCGCGACTGGCCCTCGACGAGCACCTTCACCGTGCCATCGGGCAGTTTCAGCAGCTGCAGCACGGTGGCGACGGTACCGACGTCATAGAGTTCGGCCTCGCCGGGGTCCTCGTCGCCGGGGTTCTTCTGGCTCAGCAGGAACACCGTCTTGTCGCCATCCATCGCCGCTTCGAGCGCGCGGACGGATTTCTCGCGCCCGACGAAAAGCGGCACGATCATCTGGGGAAACACGACAATGTCGCGAAGCGGCAGGACTGGCAGCAACTGATCGGTCATCTCGAAACTCCCGGCGCGCCGCGAACGTCGCGCCTTTCAACATCATCGGCCCCCGCGAGGCGCCGACCATTCTCCGCGACGGCGGCCCCCCCTGCGGCAGGCCAACCATCCGGAAGGCGCATATGGGAACCGGCATCGCCGGCATCAATGCATTGCACCATTGCCGCCGCTGCGAACTATGACGGCACGCCGCGCCATCGCCTAGGGGATGGTCCGAAACGAATGTCGATTTGTCGCAAATATCTGGGGATAGCGGGAACCGGCGGGCGGCGGCGGTGTTCTGCCGCTTTCGTGTTCGCGCTGTCACCAGTCACCCCGGGCTTGACCCGGGGCCCAGCTTCCTCTCCGGCCGAGCCAGCAACCGGGCCCCGGGTCAAGCCCGGGGTGACATCCAAAGCGCAGGTCTCACCCCAGCACGGCACCGTTCGCCCGCAGTGCCGCGATGCCCGCTGCGTCCCAGCCCAGTTCGGCAAGGATGGCATCGCCGTGTTCGCCCAGGCGCGGCGCCGGCCCGGCCACGCGCGCCGGCGTCGCCGCGAAGCGCGCCGGCGGCCGCGCGCCGCGCACCCGGCCGTGATCGCCATGCGCCACCTCGACGATCACATCATTGTGGACGACCTGCGGGTCGGCGACGACCTCGGCGCGCGAATTGACCCGCCCGCCGACAGCACCTTCACGGATGAAACCGGTCATCAGATCGTCGAGCCGGGTCGCGGCGATGGCTTCGGCGACGCGCGGCGCCCATTCGTCGCGCAAGGCCATGCGCCCGCCCATGGTGCGCAGCCGTTCATCCGCCGCCAGATCGTCGAGCCCCAGCGCCTGCATCATCGCGATGAATTCGCTGCCCTGCATGAAGCCCACTGCCGTCTGGCCATCGGCGGCGCTCCACAGCCGGCCGAGATCGCCATATTCCGGCGCCTGCGGCGGCGGTTCGTCGAGAAAGCCATGGTTGTACATGCCATCGGGCCAGTTGAAGGCGATGGCGGCATCGAGCATCGCGACATCGACGCGCTGGCCCTCGCCGGTCCGCTCGCGGTGGAACAGCGCCGCGGTAATCGCCTGCGCCGCGGTCAGCGCCGTCGTCTTGTCGGCGATCAGGGAGCGCACCAGCGACGGCAGCCCTTTGTGGTCGGTCTGCGTCGCGGCGATGCCGCTCACTGCCTGGATGACCGGATCATAGACGCGGATATTGGCATAGGGTCCCGACTGGCCGAACCCAGTGATCGAGGCGAAGATCAGCCGCGGGTTGATCGCCATGCAGCGCGGGGCGCCGAAGCCCAGCCGCTCCATCGTGCCGGGACGGAAATTCTCGATGAGCACATCGGCCCGGGCGATCAACCGTTCGAGGATTTCGCCGCCGGCCGGAGTCTTGAGGTCGATCGCCAGCCCGCGCTTGCCGCGATTGACGGCGATGAACATCGAGGAGAGGTCACCCTTGCGCGGCCCCAGCACCCGCACCGGATCGCCGCCGGGGCTTTCGACCTTGATGACTTCCGCGCCCTGGTCGGCCAGCATCGCTGCCGCCATCGGCCCCGAGACGATCTGCGACAGATCGACGACCTTGATGCCCTGAAGTGGTCCGGCCATGACGTTGATCTCCTGCTGCCGCGCCACCGTGACAGACACGCGCCCCCGCCGTCACCCTTGCGGATTGGGCAGGCAGGATCCCTCCCTCCCCCTTGCGGGCAGGGCGACTCGCGCCCTTGCGCGAGCGGGGTGGGGGGCGCTCCGGCACTGCCGATGCTCACATCCGCATTTCGCTCTCGCGCTCGAACGATCCGCTGGCAGGGTACTCAGAGGTAAACCAGGAATTGACCGTCCTCGACATAGCCGAACACACGGAAACCTTCCGGCCGCTCCTCGCCAGGCACATGCACCTTCTTGAGCGCCGCCCGAACCAGCTCTCGCTGAACGGGGTTGTCCGTATCGATGTCAACGTAACGGATCCATGCATAGCCACCATCCCTGAAATGGTAGAACCATTCCCGATCCGGCAATGCGCAGTGGCCGTTCGTTGCGCAGGTTCTGAAGGACGGGGGCGGGTCGAGCGCATACATCGCAAGCCGCAGCTCGTCCCATTTGGTGTCGTTCATGACCGGGTTGGGCATCCTGCCACCTGTCTCATGAAGCGGAGCACAGCCGGTCGGTCTCAATCCGCGATATCGATCCCGCGCGTGTCGCGCAGCCCCACCGCGCTCACCACGAACGCCATCGCCGTCACCACGATCGTGTACCAGAGTCCCGAAAAGGCATCGCCAGTCGAAACAACGATATACTGGCTGATCAGCGGCAGGAAGCCGCCGAAATAGCCGGTGCCGATATGATAGGGGATCGACAGCGAGGTGTAGCGAATGCGCGCCGGGAACATCTCGACCAGGATCGCCGCCACCTGGCCGTAGGTGATCGCTGACAGGAACACCATCAGCGCGACGCCGAGCACCACTTTCCAGTGCGTGACGCTCGCCGGATCGGCCTTGTCGGGATAGCCGGCGCCGAGCACCGCCGCCCCCCAGGCATCGGCATCAAAGCCCTCCAGCCGCGTCGTGCCGACCGTCAGGCCGAGCGCCGAGCCATCGACCTTCCGATAGCTGATGCCGCGCTTGACCAGCCAGGCCTGGGCCTTGCCGCATTCGGT
>JAIXZK010000320.1 GCA_027489695.1 Sphingomonadales bacterium | reverse complement strand
TTGAAGCGGCCGAGTTCGCGCGCCGAAGCGCTGTCGCGCAGGGTGACAAGGTTGCCGAGCGGCACCAGCGCGCCGGAGCGCGAGCGGACATAGACCGAATCGAGCCGCGCCTCGGTATCGCGCCCGGCGGCATCGGCCTGGACGATGACGCGATATTCCTCGCCATCCTCGACATAGGTCGAGACCCGGCGCGATCCCATCAGCGTCTGCAGGGCCTGACTGACATCGTCGACCGAGACGCCGAGATCGCCGGCGCGGGCGGTATCGACATCGATCAGCATCTGCGGTTTCGATTCGACATAATCGGCGTCGATGTTGACGAGGCCTGGGTTGTCCTCGGCAGCGGCGAGCAGCCGGTCGCGGGCCCGCGCCAGTTCCTCATAACTCGCCCCGGCGATGACGAAATTGACCGGCTGGCCGCGGCCGCGGCCGAGCGGCGAGCGCACCGTGGCGTTGCCGCGCACCCCGGCGACATTCTGCAATTTGGCGGTGATGGCGCGCGCCACATCGGCGGATTTCTCGGTGCGGTCCTCCCAGGGGCGCAGATAGACGGTCATCTGGCCGGTGTTGAAATCCTCCGACGCGTTGCCCGCCGGCAGCCGGGCGTTGAAGCCGCGGATCGGCGCGCGGCCGCCGGTCATCGGCAGGATCAGCCTCTCGACCTCGGCGGAATAGCGATAGAGCTGATCGAAACCGGTGCCTTCCGGAGCATTCATCCGGACTTCCAGGACGCCGGTGTCCTCGGGCGGGATGAGTTCGAGGTTGAGCGTGGTGAACAGCCAGCCGGCCAGGCCAAGGAAGCCGGCGACGCCAACCAGCGGCAGCCACGGCCGGGCCAGCGTGCCGCGCAGCGCGCCGCGATAGCCCTGTTCCAGCCGTCGGAAGCCACGATCGATGGCTTGCACCAGCCGGCCGCCCTCGCCGTGCCGGAGCAGTTTTGAACACAGCATCGGCACCAGGGTGAGCGCCAGCAGGCCCGACAGCGCCACCGCGGCGATCATCGCCGCCGCCAGTTCGCGGAACAGCAGCCCGGTCTGGCCGGGAATGAACATCAGCGGCACGAACACCGCGCAGACGACCAGCGTCGTCGAAATGACGGCAAAGCCGACCTGGCGGGTACCGCGGAAGGCGGCGACCAGCGGCGTTTCGCCCTGGTCGATGCGGTGATGGATATTTTCGAGAACGACGATGGCATCATCGACAACCAGCCCGATCGCCAGCACCAGCGCGAGCAAGGTCAGCAGGTTGATGGAATAGCCGAAGGCCCAGAGCACGGCGAAAGTGCCGAGCAGGCAGATCGGCACGGTGATCGCCGGGATCAGCGTCGCCCGCCAGCTGCCGACGAAAACGAAGATGACGAGGACGACAAGCAGCGTCGCTTCGGCGAGCGTGCGCCAGACTTCATCGATGGCGCGTTCGATGAAGAGCGAATTGTCGGAACCGAGCGTCACCGTGACACCCGCCGGTAGGCCGGGCTCGATCTCGGCGACCATCGCCTTCACCGCCTGCGCGACTTCCAGCGTGTTGGCCCCCGATTGCCGGACCATGCCGAGGCCGAGCGCCGTCTCGCCCTTGAAGCGGAACGAGGTATAGGGATTTTCCGCCCCGGTCTCGACGCGCGCGACATCGCCCAGGCGCACCAGATAGCCATCGGCGCCGCGGCCGATGACCAGGGCGCGGAATTCGGCGGGGGTGCGGAAGCCGCGGGTGACGCGCAGCGAGACATTCTGCTGGGTCGATTCGATGCGGCCGGCCGGCAGCTCGACATTCTGGCGGCGCAGCGCCGCCTCGATATCGCCCGGCGTCAGGCGGAAGGCGGCGAGGCGCTCGATATCGAGCCAGACGCGCATCGCCGGCCGCGCCTGGCCGCTGAACTGCACCTGGGCGACGCCGGGAATGGTCGAGAAGCGATCGACCATGAAGCGTTCGACCCAGTCGGACAGCCGCGTCTTTTCCCAGGCCGGCGCGCGGATGACGACATAGATGATCGGCTGGGCATCGGCATCGACCTTGCGGACTTCCGGCGCGATGACTTCGTCGGGCAAGTCGTCGAGCGCGCCGGCGACGCGGTCGCGCACGTCGTTGGCGGCATTGTCGATATTGATCGACGGCCGGAATTCGATGGTGATGTCGGACCGCCCGTCCGACGAGCGCGACGAGATCGTCTCGATGCCCTCAATGCCGGCGAGCTTCTCCTCAAGCGGCTGGGTGACGCGGCTTTCGACGACCGACGCCGCGGCGCCGGTATAGGTGGTGCTGACCGAAACCACCGGCGGATCGGTTTCAGGATATTCTCGCACCGACAGGTTGAGGAAGCCGACGATGCCGACAAGGGTGATTAGGATGGCGCCGACCGCCGCCAGCACCGGCCGCTTCACCGACAGGTCGGACAACATCATGGCGCGATTGCCTCGGCCGCCGAAGCCGTTGCGGCACCGCGAACCCGCACCCGGTCCCCGTCCGAAATCTTGACGACGCCTTCGGTGACGACGCGCGCCGTCGCGGCCAGCCCGGCGACCTCGATCAGCCCGGCGTCGCGCACCCCGACCTGGACCTTGGTGCGGTGGACCTTGCCCTTGCCGTCGACGACATGGACGAACCGATCGGCGCCTTCGCCGGTGACCGCCATTTCCGGCACCGCCAGCCCCTGGCGCGCGCCGGCCTCGATGCCGATGGTCAGCAGCATGCCGGGCTTCAGCCGGTTGTCCGGATTGGCGAGGATCGCCCGCACGGTGACGGCGCGGGTGGCGGGATCGATCACCGGATCGATGGTTTCGATGGTGCCGCGCACCGGCTGTTCGGGCCAGGCCGCCGCGGTGGCGATGATGGTCTGGCCGGGCCGCACGCCGCGCAGCGCCGTTTCCGGCACGGTGAAATCCAGCTTGATCCGCGACAGGTCGCTGATCGTCGCGATCGGCGTGCCGCTGGCAACGACGGCGCCTTCGGAAATGGTGCGCAGCGAGGCAAAGCCCGAAAAGGGCGCGCGGATGATGCGATCGGCGATCTGCGCCTCGGCACTCGCCGCCTGGGCTTCGGCGCGCCGCGTCGCCGCCCGCTGCAGGTCGATGGCGGTGCCGGTGGCGAAGCCGCGCTCGCTCAAGGCCTCGATCCGCTGCAGCTGCTGCCGCGCCTGTTGCGCGTCGGCGCGGGCGCCGGCCAGCGCCGCCTGCTCTTCCTGTTGCGCCAGCACGGCGATCACCTGGCCCTTGCGGACAAAGCCACCGTCGCGGAACGACAGCCTGTCGATGCGATCGGTCACGGGCGAGGACAGCGTCACCTGTTCATTGGCGCGCGCCGTGCCGACCGCTTCGATGCGATTGACGAAGCGATGCGGCTGCGGCGTCACCACCACGACCAGCGGCGGCTTGCGGCCGGATTTGCCCTTGCCGGCGGCGCTGGCATCGCCGCCACAGCCAGCCGTGGCGAGCGCAAGCAGCAGCGCCGACACCGGCAGGGTGCGGCGCCACGTCAGGCGGGGCAGGTTGGGCTGCATGTTCCGTCTCGATGTGATTCGCGGCGCGGAGGAATCCGATGCGGCAGAGACCGCCACAGATCGTGCCGCACTGCAATGCGTTTTGCGATGCGGTGCGGCATGGCCGGCCCGCGCAGCCCCGTTCCACCGATATCGGCGCTGCCGGGCCACAGCTGTGTCGCAAAGGCTGCACCGGGAAACTTTGTTGCACCGCAAAGCGGCAGCCGTTGGCATTTCATGCGTCCGTGATAAGCTGTTCGCATCATTGCATTATGCATATGGGGAAATGGAGGGGCGGATTTGAATCTTCGGCAGATCGAAGTCTTTCACGCCGTCTATTCGGTGGGGTCGATCAGCGGCGCCTCCCGCCTGCTCAACGTGTCGCAACCCTCGGTCAGCAAGGTCATCCGCCACGCGGAATCGCGCCTCGGCTTCCCATTGTTCAAGCTGGTCAAGGGCCGGCTGATGGCGACGCCGGAATCGCATGTGCTGTTCCGCGAAGTCGATGATCTCCATGCCCGGATCGACACCTTTCAGCGTACCGCCCGCAACCTCAAATCCTCGCTCGCCGGCTGCCTGCGCATGGGGGTGCTGCCGTCGCTGGCGCTGTCGATCACCCCCGAGGCGGTGGCGCGGTTCCGCCGTCGCGTGCCGGCGGTGTCCTTCGATGTCAGCGCCATCCATCATGATCGCTTCCGCGATGCGCTGGTCTCGCGCGACTGCGATTTCGTGATCGGCCACCACCTGCTGCCCTATCCGGAATTCGCCAGCGTTCCCTTGGGCTTGGGCCGCGTCGGCGCCCTGTTCAAGCGCGGCCTGCTGCCCGCCGGCGAACCGACGATCAGCCTGCGCGACCTGCGCCGGCACGAGGTGATCGGCCTGGCGCCGGGCGTCGCGATCGCCGATCTGCTGGACGGCGAAGTCGATCCGGAAGCGGTGCGGCCGGCGATCGTCGTCCATTCGGTGTACATCGCCGCCGGCATGGCGCGGCACGGCGCCGGCATCGCGCTGGTCGACGAGTTCACCGCGCGGGTGTTCGCCGATCAGGAACTGGAATTCCGGCCGCTCGAACCCGCCGTCACCTTCGAGCTGAAGGCGCTGCACCTCATTGAACGGCCGCTGTCGCGGCTGGCGCGCAGCTTCCTCGATCTGCAGCGCACCGTCATGCGCGAGCCGGTCGCCAGCCTGGCGGCAACACCCGAGGGGCGCGATGGGGCATAGGCTTGCCCCCAACCCCAGGCTATGGGGCCCGGCACAGTCTGAATAGGCGGCTTGCTTGCCGCGCGCGGCGGCTTGGCCGAAGACAGCGCTGTTCTGGCAAATCGGGAAACTGCGTGCCGCGACCGTTCTTCGACGGAACGCCGATTGCCGGCGACACAAGGCCGGCTGCCGATTCGCCGGCGCATCCCCGGCGCGTGCGCCGCCCCTGCATGGAGTGACCTGAATGAACCTCGCGCGCTTCAAGCGGCGGCGCTACACGCCCCATGCCACGCCGATCGAGCCGATGCCGCATCTGTCGGCGGCGCTTGGCGGCGCCCAGCTGATGATCAAGCGCGACGATCTGCTCGGCCTGACCGGTGGTGGCAACAAGACCCGCAAGCTCGAATTTCTCGTCGCCGATGCGCTGGCGCAGGGCGCCGACACGCTGATCACCGTTGGCGCCGTGCAATCGAACCATTGCCGGCTCACCCTTTCGGCGGCGGTGCGCGAAGGGCTGAAATGCCAGCTCGTCCTCGAACAGCGCGTGCCCGGCAGCTATGATCCCGCCGCTTCGGGCAACAACTTCCTGTTCGATCTTCTCGGGGTGGAAAAGATCGAGGTCGTCGATCTCGGTGCCGACATGGCCGGCGCCATGGCCGCGATGCAGGCCGACCTCGCCGCGCAAGGCCGGCGCGGCTACATCATCCCCGGCGGCGGCTCCAACCCGCTGGGCTCGCTCGGCTATGTCGCCTGCGCCGAGGAACTCCTGGCCCAGGCCTTTGACGAGGGCATCGGCATCGATCGCATCGTCGTCGCCAGCGGCAGCGCCGGCACCCATGCCGGGCTGATCGCCGGGCTGATCGGCAACAGCGCCGGCATCCCGGTCACCGGCATCAACGTCCGCCGCCCGCGCCCCGAGCAGGAGGGCAATGTCCACAAGCTCGCCATCGAAGTGGCGGCGCTGGCCGGGGTCGCGGCGCCGATCCCGCGTGATGCCATCGTCTGCCGCGACGAATGGGTCGGCCCCGGCTATTCGCTGCCGACGCCGGAAATGATCGAGGCGGTGCGGATGTTCGCCGCCACCGAAGGCGTGCTGCTCGATCCGGTCTATACCGGCAAGGCGGCGGCCGGGCTGATCGGCCTCGTTCGCTCCGGCGAGATCGCCCGCGACGAGCGGGTGCTGTTCCTGCACACCGGCGGCTCGCCGGTCATCTACGCCAGCCAGTCGATCCTCGGCGTCGCCCGCGCCGCCTGAGCCGCGCGGGCCATAGACCGGGGCTATGGCCCGCGTCGCGTTTGCTATGGCCGGCGACGCAGATGCGGGCTCGATTTGCGGTGCCCGAGGGTTATTCTCGCCCTCGGGGAACAGGAACATGCACGGCAACCGGACGTCGCCCGCAGCGGCGGCGGGATCGATCGCCGGCAGCGTTTGGAGGCATCGCGCCGCAACGGCAGACCAGCCGCGCCGCGCGAGATGTTGGAGGGAAAGATCATGCGCGCAGTGCTGCTCACCACCACGATCCTCGCCGTTTCCGTCGGCATCGCCGCGGCACCGGGCCGGGCCCAGCCGGCGCCCCCCACCAATGCGCGGGTAACCGAGCCGGCCGCCGTCACGCAGACCGCCCCCGGCACCGATTATTTCCTGGCCAACAACACCCAGCTTGAAAAATGGCTGAAGATTATCGCCACCGAAAGCGACCGCATGAAGCTGGTCAGCATCGGCAAGTCGGCCGAAGGCCGCGAGCAGTATATGGCGATCGTCTCGTCACCGGAAAACATCCGCAACCTCGACAAATATCGCGAGATTTCGCGCAAGCTGGCCCTGGCCAAGGGGCTGACCGACGATCAGGCGAAAGCGCTGGCCGCCGAGGGCAAGGCCGTGGTGTGGATCGACGCCGGCCTGCATGCCACCGAAGTCACCAACGTCCAGACGCACTTCCAGATCATCCACGAGATGCTGACGAAGAACGATCCCGAGACGCTGCGGCTGCTCGGAGACGACATCATGCTGTTCGTCTTCGCCAATCCGGACGGCCTTGAACAGGTCGCCAACTGGTACATGCGCCCCACCGACAAGACCAAGCGCGACACCAATTCGATCCCGCTGCTTTATCAAAAATACATCGGCCACGACAACAATCGTGACAGCTTCATCTCGAACCAGCCCGAAACCACCAACATGAACCGGGTGGCCTATCGCGAATGGTTCCCGCAGATCCTTTACAACGAGCATCAGACCGGGCCAGTCGGCACCGTTGTCTTCATTCCGCCGTTCCGTGATCCCTATAATTACAACAACGAACCTTTGGTCATCAACCAGACCGACGCCGTCGGCACCGCGATGCACGCGCGGCTGGTGGCGCAGGGCAAGGGCGGTTCGATCTCGCGCTCCGGTGCGCCCTATTCGACCTGGTTCAACGGCGGCGTCCGCACCATCGGCTATTTCCACAACCAGATCGGCATCCTGACCGAGATCATCGGCAACCCGACGCCGATGGAAATCCCCTTCGTCCCCGCCAACCAATTGAATCGCCAGGACGAGGTGATGACCATCGCCCCGCAGAAATGGCATTTCCAGCAGTCGCTCGACTATATCAAGGAAATGGATCGCGCCGTGCTCGACTATGCGTCGCGCTACCGCGAGACCCTGCTCTACAACCGCTACATCATGGGTCGGAACCAGATCCAAAAGGGCAGCGAGGACAGCTGGGTCATCACGCCGAAGCGCATCGATGCCGCCCGGGCCGAAGCCGCCAAGCTGCCCAAGCCCGCCACCGGCAGCCCGCTCGATGGCCTGGTCGGTTACGACACCCGCGCCATCATCCCGACCTCGCTGTACAAGAGCGTGCTGCAGGATCCGGCGATGCGAGCGCCGCGCGCCTATATCATGTCGGCGACGGCGCAGCCCGACCTGCCGACCACGATCAAGTTCCTGAACGCGCTGATCAAGACCGGAATCGAAGTCGAAAAGGCCGACAAGCCGTTTGAGTTCGCGGGCAAATCCTATCCCGCCGGATCGTACATCGTTCGGACCGACCAGGCCTTCCGCCCGCACGTCCTCGACATGTTCGAACCGCAGGACCATCCGCAGGACTTCGCCTATCCGGGCGGCCCGCCGGTACGGCCCTATGACATCACCGGCTATACCCTCGCCTATCAGATGAACGTCGGCGTCGACCGGTTTCTCGACGGCGCGCCGCCGCATTTCCCGCAGGTCGCCGATGTCATCGACACGCCGCCGCCGGGGCGGATGCTCGGCAGCGGCAGCGCCGGCCATATCGTTTCCCATGCCAGCAACAACAGCTTCACCCTCAC
>JAIXZK010000026.1 GCA_027489695.1 Sphingomonadales bacterium | reverse complement strand
TCGGCGGGCAGGCGATGCTCGCCCGAAATCATGCCGGCCTCGATCGTCGCGCGGCCCTTGGCGCGGACATAGACGGACGACGCGGGGTCCTCGCCGACCAGCACGACACTCAGGCCGGGCGGGCGGCCGCGCAGGGCAGCGAAATCGGCGACACCCGCCGCCACCGTGGCGCGCAGCGCGGCGGCACGCGCCTTGCCATCGATGATCCGGGTCGTCACGATTCGTCACCGTCGTTGGGGGAAGCGGGTGTCGTCTGGCCGAGTGTCTGGCACCGCCGCAGCAGCTGCACCGGATCGCCTTCGACAGCGACGGTCTTCAACCGGATGGTCTGGCCGCTGACCACTTCGACGCGGGTGCGCGGCACGCCGAGCCATTTCGCCAGCAGCCGTTCGACAGCCTCGTTGGCGTCGCCATCGACCGGCGCCGCGGCGACGCGCAGCTTCACATGCGGCTGGCCATCGGCTTCGGTGCCGACGCCCTGCACGGCATCGCGGCCGCCGCGTGGGGTCACCCGGACACGGAGCGTGATGCCGCCGGCCACCGGGCTCCAGGCATGGTCGAGGGGGTTGGCCAGCGCCACGCCGTGGTCAGCCGATGACCAGGCCGGGGAGCAGGCCGGTATCGGCCAGGATCGCCGGCACGCCGCGCTGGACCAGCATGATCAGCAGGATCAGCGCCATCGGCGACAGGTCGACCCCGCCCATGTCGGGCAGCAGCCGCCGGATCGGCCGCAGCATCGGCGCGAAGATGCGCTCCAGGCTGTTGCTGATCGTGTAGACGGCGCGGTTGCTGGTGTTGACCACGTTGAAGGCGATCAGCCACGACAGCACCGCCCAGCCGATCAGGCCCCAGATCAGCAGCTGGCAGATGATATCGAGAATCTGCAGGACGACGAGCAGCGTGTTCATGGCGCGGGGCACGGCCTTGATTGCGGGCGGGAAGCGCTGCCTCTAGCCGCTGGGGACCGGGCGGGCAATTGCCGCCGCCGTCGCAAGCCGGCATGGGTGCGGTGGGGAGACGATGATGACACGCTTTCAGAACCTGGCCGAACTGACCGCGGCCCATGCCGCCGCGACGCCGGACAAGGCGGCGATCCACTTCGGCGATACGACCATCGATTGTGCCGGGCTGCATGATCAGGTGCTGCGGTGCGTCGCGGCGCTGCGCGGGATGGGCGTCGCGAAGGGCGATCGCGTCGGCTGGCTGGGCCTCAACCACCCCGATTACATCGTCGTGATGAACGCCTGTTTCCGGCTGGGCGCGGTGCTCGTCGCCATCAACGCCCGGCTGGTGGCGCGCGAAATCGCCTTCATCCTCGCCGATGCCGGCATCGGCGTGCTGATCGGCGAGAGCCAATTCCTGCCCGTCATCGAAGCCGCGGGCGCCGAAGCCGGGCTGGCCGCGGTGGTGCTGATCGACGCCCCGCATGCCGGCCGCCCGGCGTTCCCGGACTGGCTGGCCGCGCATGATCCCGATCCGGCGATGCCCGCCATCGCGGACGATGATGTCGCGCTGCAGCTCTACACCAGCGGCACCACCGGCTTCCCCAAGGGCGCGCTGCTGTCGCACCGCTCGCTGCTCGGCACCGTCGCCAAGGGGCCGCAGACCGGCGAGGCCTGGGCGACCTGGGGACCGGACGATGTCGCGCTGGTGGCGATGCCGCTGTTCCACATCGGCGGCACCGGCTGGGGCCTGCACGCGCTGGAGGCCGGCGCGCCCATCGTCATCCTGCCGCGCCCCGATATCGCCGCCATCGTCGATGCCATCGCCCGCCACCGCATCACCCGCGCTTTCGTGGTGCCGGCGGTGCTGGCGGCGATCCTCAACCATCTGGAAGCGCATCCCGCCGACCTGTCCTCGATGCAGGCGCTGTTCTACGGCGCCTCGCCGATCCCGCTCGACGTGCTGCGCCGCTCGCTGCTGGCTTTCCCCAATGCCGGCTTCATCCAATGCTATGGCGCCACCGAAACCTGCGGCACCGTCGTCTATCTGCCGCCCGCCGATCACGACCCCGCCGGCAATCCGCGCATGCTCGGCTGCGGCAAGCCCTATCCGGGCAACGAGGTGCGCATCCTCGATGGCGAGGGCGGGGAGGTGGCGACAGGCGAGGTTGGCGAAGTCGCCATCCGCTCGGTCAGCGTCATGACCGGCTATCACAACAACCCGGCCGCCACCGCCAAGGCCGTCGTCGATGGCTGGTATCGCACCGGCGATGCCGGCTTTCTCGACGCCGATGGCTATCTCACGCTGTTCGACCGGGTGAAGGACATGATCGTCTCGGGCGGCGAAAACATCTACCCGGCCGAGGTCGAGAACGTCCTCCACGACCATCCGGCGGTTGCCGATTGCGCGGTGATCGGCGTGCCGGACGAGCGCTGGGGCGAAGCGGTGAAAGCCATTGTCGTGCCAAGGGGCGACCTCGACCCCGCCGAACTGATCGCCTTCGCGAGGCAAAGGATCGCCGGCTTCAAGGTGCCGAAATCGGTGGATTTCATCGACGTGCTGCCGCGCAACCCCTCGGGCAAGATCCTGAAGAAGGATCTGCGCGCGCCTTACTGGCCGGAGGGCGGGCGGCAGATTGGGTGAGGTCAGAAGAAGCGATCATCCTGCTGATAGATGGCGTCCGTGATCGCGAAGACGCTGCTTGCCAGCGACGTACCGATAACTTCTTGCCGGCGCAGAGCCGTCCCCGCCAACGTTTCATACCCATCTGCATCGACCACCATCAGGGCGGGGGTGCCGTTCGCCTGTTGGCGGTGAACCAAGGCAACGGCATAGCGGTCTCCAGGGGATGTGCCGTCACCCCACGCGCCGATTACCAGATCGAGCTTGGCACCCTCGTCGATGACATGACCGACCGTCCAATGCATCCAATAAGCGGCAACCGTGCCCTCCGGGGCATGGACCAAGCCCCAGATTCTGCGGCTGTCATTGCCGCAACAAGCGCAATGGCTCTTTTCGTCGCCAAGCCACTCAACGGTATAGTTGGTTGACGTGGTCGATGACATGGCATGTCCTCTTCAAGGAAGCGCGGTTCGACCAGCTAGAATGGCGCAATCACGCTCGCCGAGAAATACACCACCGTCGCCCCCGGCGGGGCGTTCGGCGCATCGCGCAACAGCCCGCGGCGCAGGATGACGATCGTGTCGATTTCGCCGCGCAGGCGCCTGGGGATCAGCCAGTGGCGCACCCGGCTGTCGAGTTCCCAGCCGGCGAAGCGCCCCGATCGCCCGGCGGGGTCGCGGACGCCGGTTTGGGAGAAGCTGTCGCTGCGGCTTTCGGCCCACATGGCGCGGACGCTGGCGAAGCCGTCGGTGCGCGGGCCGGGTTCGACTTCCAGCCGCAGCCCCGGCGCCAGCAAATTGGCGCGGCCGATGTAGCCCAGGATCGAACCCGGCGAGAAATCCGCCCGCCGCATCCCGAAGACCGTATCGAAACGCGTGTATTTGCCGCCCGGCCGATCGCCGCTGACCACGTCGAACTCCGCCGACAGGCGCGGCTTCCAGCCGCCCCAGAAAGTGAAGCCGGCATCGGCGTGGAGGTACCAGGCCGCAACCTCCGCACGGGCGACGGCGTTGTTCAGCCCCGGCCGCGAGCGGCCCCATTGCCAGGCGCCTTCGATCTCGACATCGAAGCGCCCCGGCGCCGGCGGCACGAAGGCGCGCGCGTCGATGGTGGCGAGGTTGCGGTCGCGCGTCGCCAGTTGCGGCGTGTCGCGCTCGCTGAGCTGGAAGCCGCTCAATTCGAGATTGAGGTTGCCGGCGGCGCGGCGCCAGAGTGCGATGCCGCCCCAGAGCTGCAGCGCGAAATTCTCGCGGTCAAGGGCGAAGCCGCTGGCCTGAGCCTGCGCCGGCGCGTCGGGCAATCGCTGCTGCGGCATTGTCCAGACCAGCGTGGCCTCGAGGTCCTTGACCGGCGTCAGGTCGAGCCGCACGCCGGTATAGCCGTTGGTGGTGTTGCGATAATCGTCGGCGGCGATGATCCGCCGGCTGCCGAGGTTGAGCACCATCCGCCCGACCGTCAGCATGGCGTGGCTGTCCTTGCCGAACGGCGCCCCCAGATCGGCGCGCAGGTGCAGCTGAACGGGCTCCAGCGTGTTGATATCATTGGCACCGACAAGGCTGGGCCCAAGTCGATCCGCGCGGATGTTGAACACCCGGCTGTCCCAGATTTCGCCGATCAGATGCACCGGGCCATCGCCGATATCGGCCATCAGCGTGACGCGCGACATGACCACGGTCTCGTCACGCGGCGCGCCCGGGCGCAGGCCATCGGCGAGGGTCTCGACCCGCAGCCGCGCCAGCCCCGAGACGTGCAGCCAATCGGGATTGCCGACCGCGGCCTGCAGCGGTGCCGGTGGCGGCGCCGCGGCCGTCGCCGGCGCCGCGGCGAGCAGGAGCAGGGCGAGGAAAGCGCGGACGGCGGGCATCGGCTTGCCATAGCGGCGCCGGATGGCAGCGCAACGACACTGGCAGGAACGCGGCGCCGGCTTGCCGCGCGGGAGGAAGGCGCTAAACCGCCGCAGATATCGCGATCGCGCAGCAGGGAGGCAGCAATGCAGAAAATCGGAGTGATCGGCGCCGGCCTGATGGGCAATGGCATCGCCCATGTCGCGGCGCTGGCCGGCTATGACGTCATCCTGTCCGATATCGAAATGGCACGGGCCGAGGCAGCGAAGGCGACGATCGCGAAGAACCTCGGCCGCGGGGTGAGCAAGGGCACGCTGACGCAGGCCGACGCCGATGCGGCGCTGGCACGGATCGCGCTGACCACCGACAATGGCGCCTTCGTCGACGCCGACCTCGTCATCGAGGCGGCGACCGAGAATGAAGCGGTGAAGCGCCAGATCTTCGCCGGCCTCAGCCTCAAGCCCGAAGCGCTGCTCGCCACCAACACCTCGTCGATCTCGATCACCGGCCTGGCCGCGACCACCGACCGGCCGGATCGCTTCTGCGGGCTGCATTTCTTCAATCCGGTGCCCGTCATGACGCTGGTCGAGATCATCCCCGGCCTCGCCACGTCGCCCGAAACCACCGCCGCCATGCAGGGCTTCGCCGCGCGCATCGGCAAGACCGCCATCCTCGCCGCCGATTCGCCGGCGTTCATCGTCAACCGCATCCTCTGCCCGATGCTCAACGAGGCGATCTGCGCGCTCGGCGACGGCGTCGGCTCGGTCGTCGATATCGATACCGGGCTGAAGCTCGGCGCGAATCACCCGATGGGGCCGCTGACGCTCGCCGATTTCGTCGGGCTGGACACGCTGCTCAGCATCATGCGTGTCATGCAGGCCGCCACCGGCGATCCCAAATACCGCCCGGCGCCGCTGCTGGTGAAATATGTCGAGGCCGGCTGGTATGGTAAAAAGTCCGGGCGCGGCTTTTATGATTACAGCGGCCCGGAACCGGTGCCGACGCGATGAAGGAAATGCCCGCCGAACCGCCGCCCGAGGACCCGCCCGCCGTGATCGAAGACCCCGAAGCCCCGCACCATCACGCCAAGTCCGGCATGGCCTGGCTCGATATCGGCCTGGCGATCGCCGTGCTCGTGCTGTCGGGAGCATCGCTGCTGACGGCGCAGCACACCGGCCACACCATGGAGCAGCTGGTTGCCGAGAACAGCCGTCTGGTGCGCGCCAATGCGACGCCGGTGCTGCAGTTCAGCAGCGGCAATGTCGGCGAAGACGGCAAGCGCCTGCTGACATTCACTGTCAGCAATGTCGGCAGCGGCGCGGCGCGCATCATCTGGTTCGAGCTTCGGGACGGCGATGTGGTGCGGCCGGACGTCGTCGCATTGACCGGCTATGTGCCCAAGCCCGATGAACGCGAATTCACCACCAGCACCGTTGCCGACACCTATCTGCCGGCGGGCGCCGAACGAACCATCATCCGGTGGCCGTTGAACGGAGCCAATGCCGTGCAGTGGCAGAAACTCGATCGCGCCCGCTTTCGCACGATCTCGGTGGCCGCCTGCTTCTGCTCGGTGCTCGGGGAATGCTGGGAATCGCGGTTGAAGGCCGATCTGCCCAAGCCGGTGGCGGCGTGCGACGCCAGGGGGCATGCGAGCTTCCGCGGTTGAGGCGGCCCGGCTAGCGTTTTCTGCAATCAGGCTAGCCAGATGTGCCTGCACATGCTAAGCCTAGTCCATGGCCAGCGCCCGCCCCGCCCAGACCAACATCCGCTCGGACATCGTCAAGCGGCGCATCCGTGAGGTCACGGAACGCACCGGCATGACCGCGACGCAGTTTCTCGAAGAGGCGGTGTTGCGCTATGATCCGCCGGGCGAAACCCTGCCACCGGGGCTGAAGCGTGTCGGCCGGTTGCTGGTGGCCGAACTACCGCCGGGCGTTACCCTGACGCTCGAGGACATAAACGCCGACATCGCCGCCTACCGCGATCGCGAGTGATCCTACTCGATTCGAACGTGCTGATCGGGTCGCTTTTCGAAGCGCACCCGCATTACGGCGAATCCCGCGCGCTCGTCGACGCCTTGCCGAAGCAGTCCGCGCTCGTTGCCGCGCATAGCCTGGCGGAAGCGTACAGCACCATTACCCGTCCGAACCGGCCTTACCGGCTGCCGGGGGGCGCCGCCTGGGCAGTTATCGATAACCTGGCCGAGGACTTTCTGATCGTCGTGCTCGATACTGCCCAGCATCTCGACGCCATCCGCCGTTTCAGCCGCCTCGGTACCGGGCCACGCCTCTACGACTATCTGATCGGCGCCACCGCCGAGGCGCATGGCGCCGACACGATCGTCACCTGGAACACCCGCGACTTCGACGGGCTGTTCCCGGGCCTGCGCATCGTCACGCCGGCGGGGTTTCTGTCGACGCCGCCGCCGATGCCGCGGTGATGAAGTCCCACACCCGCTTCGAAAAGGGCGGTTCGACGGTGTCCGCCCATTCGTCGATGCGGTCGTAGAGATTGACGGTGCCGGCGGCGAGCTTCGGTGCCGCCTCGCGCAGGAACGGCGCCGTCAGCGCCCGCCATTCGGCGACGAACGCCTGCGCCGCCGCCGAGGCCGGGTCGAGCGGCAGCGCCGCTTCGATGCGATCGGTCAGCAATTTCCAGTCGCGCGCATAAGCGTCCATGTCGAGATCGGCGAAAGCGCGCTCCTTCAGTGCCACCCATTCGGCCTGTTCCTCGGGCGAATAATAGCGGTCATAGACCTTCTGCCAGGCGGCCTGATCGGTCATCGCGGTCTCTCCTTGCTTGATGAGGGTGCAGAAGGTGTCGATGTCGACGGCGCGACCTGCGGCGAGGCGGGCGCGGGCGGCTCGCAGCGCCGCCTGCGCCTCGTCGATACGGTCGCGCTCGACGTTAAGGGCTTCGAGCTGGGCGTCGATCAGCCGGGCGAGATCGAGCCCCGGCGCGCCGAGCAATCCGGCGATCTGGGCGAGGGTGAAGCCGGCGCGCTTGAGGGTCGCGACCTGGTGCAGCCGCGCCATTTCGGCCGCGCCATAGCAGCGTTGCCCCGCCGCCGTGCGCCGCGCGCCGATCAGCCCGCGCGCTTCCCAGAAACGCAGCGTGCGGCTCGATAGCCCGCTGCGGCGGCAGACTTCGGCGATTGAAAGCTCGGCGGTGGTGGCGGGATCGTCCATGCCCCGAGTCGTAGCCGATGACGCTGCGTCAACCACAAGGCCTGAAATTTGCCTGTGACGTGGAAATTTCGGTGTCGGCCGACCGCCCGGTTTCGCTATCAGCAGCGGCAATGCGCCTGACCTTCACCAAACTGCCCGGCAAATACGACCGGCTCGACATCGTCACTGCCGCCGGGCCGCGGCCACCGGTGCAATGCCCGAAGCAGGGCATCATCCCGCACGACATGGTGCATTTCGCCGTCGAAGCCGAAGTCGCGGCGCGCGGCTTCCTGGGCGCGGTAGCGGCTGGTGCCACCGCGGCCTTCGGCGAAGGCGAATTCGACGCCACGGCCGGCAGCATCGAGCGGCTGGTCGAAACCGTGCAGGCCGAGGCCTGGTCGGGCGGGCCGCCGGACGATTCGGCATTCCTCGACCTCTACCGCGTCACCTGCGAAGCGCGCGGCGACACGGCGCTGCCGCTGGATGCCGCCACGCTGGCAGCGATCCGGGCCAGCATTGCCGACCTGACGATGCGCTGGGCCGCCGTGCCGGTGCACGGCACGCTGGCGCTGGACTTCGCCGGAACACGACACCCGGGTGCAAGCGACACCGGGTAAGGCAAGGCTCCGAAGTGGCAGCATCCGGCCAGTGCGCGCCTTCCCGGCAACACAAGGCTCGCGTATGGCGTGCGGCATGCGCTTGCTCGCCACTGCCGCCCTTGCCCTGACGCTCGCTGCACCGGCAGCGGCGCGCGAGTCTCCGGAATGGACTTTCTGCGACTTTGGCGTGGATCCGCAGGCCGGTTTCATCGGCATCCAGAACTGGGAAAAGTCCGGCAAGGAGGTCGGTATAGCCGTCGCGCTTTACGGCCCGGGGGGGCGCGGTGCCGAACTGGCCCAGCGCTTCGCTGCAGTTGCCGCCTGCGATACGGCGCTCGCCAGCCCCGATCTGGCCAGCGCCGATCGTTTTCGGCGCAGCAGCCTGTTGCAGGCCCGCGCCGCGCATCGGATCGCCGCCGGCGACACCGCAGCAGCCCTCGCCGACCTCGACAGCGCTGCCGCCGCCGTGCCTGCCGGCCTCGATGCGATCGAACGCGCCCGCTCCGTCGATCTGTCGATTGCGCTGCTGCGCGCTGCTGCGCTGGCGCGACAGGGCGATGCCGCCACCGCCGTCCGCATCGCCGGCGAGGCCGCGGCGGTCCGGCCGTGGAACAACGATTTCCAGTCCGTCGTCGCGCATCTGCTCGAAGGCATCCCGGGCAGCGATGCGGTGGCGCGCCAGGTCGCGGATCGCCGCGCCCGGCTGGACCCCGATGCCATCGAGCTGCGAGCGAAGCTGCGCCAGGCGCAAGGCGATTTCGGTGGTGCCAGTGCCGATTGGCGACAGGTCCGCCCGGCGGTTACCGAACCGACGACACTGCGGCTGCCGATCGAGGGCGCCAGACCCTATGAGAGCGGGTCCGTGCCATTGATGCTGGTGCAGGCATCGCGCGTTGGCGAGGCGGCGCTGGCTGCGGCCTTCGCCGGCGATGCCGCAACGGCACGGCATTGGCTGGTGCATGGCCGTGCCGCTGCCGCGGCAGCCCCGCCGCAGAAGCTGCCGACCCTGGGGCCGGGCCGCAGCGTGCCGGCGCTCGCCGGAATCACCAAGGCCTCGATCGACGAGGAATTCGTTTCTCAGGCGGCGCTGGTCGAAGCAGCAATCCTGTTCCAGGCCGGCCGCGTTGCCGAGGCGCGTGCCGCGGTGGCGGCGTTGCGGACGACGCTGCCCGGCGCGGCGGTCGCCCAGGCATTGGCGCGGATCGCCGGGCAGCCGGCACCGCCGCAGGCCAAGGGAATCGATCCGCGACTGATGTTCGGGCTGCTGCCGCGCTACGACGGACCGGGCGCCACCGCCATGATCCCCGTGGGCGGCGCGCTGGGCGGCTTGCTCGGCATCAAACTGCCGGACCCGTCAACCATGCAGCGCGATGGCTATGCCGACAGCAATTTCTTCCGCCCGTCGGGCTTTGGCGACAGGCCACTGAAGGGCGGCAACGGGCGCACCATCGGCTTTTCGGGCCAGGCCTCGTCGCGGCATGCGGTGGAGGAAATGACCCTGTTGCGTGCCGCCGAAGTTGCGGTTGCCGCCGGCCACGGCCATTTCCGGATCGACCGCCGTGCCGACTATGTTCGCACTCTCACGGTCTCCATCAACGGCAGCGGTGGCGATTCCAGCCCCGACGGTTTCGTGACAAATCTCGACATCGTCTACACCGATGCCCCCGATGATCGCACGATCATGGCTGCCGATGTGCTTGCCGCGCTGGGCCCCCTCTATCGCCGGCCATGAGCCGCTCCTATAGGCCGGCGCCATGAGCAACGCCCCTCACCCCGACATGCTGGCCAAGACCGAGACGCTGATCGAGGCCCTGCCCTATCTGCAACGTTATGCCGGCAAGACCTTCGTGGTGAAATATGGCGGCCATGCCATGGGCGACGCCGAACTCGGCCGCGATTTTGCCGAGGACATCGTGCTCTTGAAGGCGATCGGCATCCAGCCGGTGGTCGTGCACGGCGGCGGCCCGCAGATCGGCGCCATGCTGAAGCGGCTGGGCATCGAAAGCCGCTTCGTCGATGGCCTGCGCGTTACCGATGCCGCCACCGCCGAAGTCGCCGAAATGGTCCTGGCCGGATCGATCAACAAGGATCTCGTCGTCTCGATCGAACGCGCCGGCGGCCGCGCTGCCGGCATCTCCGGCAAGGACGCCGGGCTGGTAGTGGCGCGCAAGGCGGAGAAGACCCAGCGCGATCCCGACAGCGCCATCGAACAGGCGGTCGATCTCGGCTTCGTTGGCGAACCCGAATCGGTCGACATCACGCTGATCAACGTGCTCGCCGCTGCCGGCATCGTGCCGGTGATCGCGCCGATCGCGACGGCGCCCGATGGCCATACCTACAACATCAATGCCGATACCATGGCCGGCGCCATCGCCGGGGCATTGGGCGCGGCACGGCTGTTCCTGCTTACCGACGTCGCCGGCGTGCTCGGCAAGGACGGCAACCTCATCACGGACCTGACCCCGCCGCGCATCGCCGACCTGATCGCCGATGGCACGATCAGCGGCGGCATGATCCCCAAGCTCGAAACCTGCGTGACCGCGGTCGAAGCGGGCGTCGACGCCGCGGTCATCCTCGATGGCCGCGTCGGCCACGCCATGCTGCTGGAGATTTTCACCCGGCGCGGGGCGGGGACGCTGGTGCGGGCGATCTAGGCCGGGAACACCACCGTCTTGCTGCCGTTCGGCAGCACGCGATCTTCCAGGAACCAGTGGACGGCGCGGGCGAGCACCCGGCGTTCGATGTCGCGGCCCTTGCGGACGAGATCCTCGGGCGTGTCCTGGTGGCTGATGCGCTCGACATCCTGCTCGATGATCGGGCCTTCATCGAGGTCGGCGGTGACGAAATGCGCCGTCGCGCCGATCAGCTTCACGCCGCGGGCATGGGCCTGGTGATAGGGCTTGGCACCCTTGAAGCCGGGCAGAAAGCTGTGGTGGATGTTGATGCAGCGCCCGGCGAGAAACCGTGCCAGATCGTCGGAAAGGATCTGCATGTAGCGCGCCAGCACGACAAGATCGGCGCTGGTTTCCGTGACGATGCGCTTTACCTCGGCCTCCTGCGCCGGCTTGTCGTCCTTCGCCACCGGCAGGTGGTGGAACGGCACATCCTCGGGCAGCGCCCCGTTCAGCGCGGCGCGCGGGTGGTTGCCGATGATGGCGACGATATCCATCGCCAGTTCGCCGATGCGGTGGCGATAGAGCAGATCTTCGAGGCAATGATCGAATTTTGACACCATCAGCACGACCCGCTTGCGCGTGCCGGGCGCGCGCAATTGCCAGGCCATGGCATATCGTTCGGCAAGGGCGGCGAAATCGGCGGCGAAACCGAGTGTATCGGCGCTGTCACCACCGAAATCCGCCGCCACGCGCATGAAGAAGCGGCCGGTCTCAAGGTCGTGATGCTGATGGGCATCGCGGATGTTGCCGCCATGCTCGGCAAGCGCGCGTGCCACATCGGCGACGATGCCGGGCCGATCGGCGCACGACAGGGTGAGGATGTGCGGCGGCATCATCGAGGGGCCATGGGCAATTGCAGCGGACATGCCGCGCCGAATAGCGCGCAATCGCGGGATATGCGCGCAAATATCGCCACCACAGCGGCGGTGTCAGGCTGCCGGCAGCCCGAGCGCCCGCGCGGTGGTGATTGCCGATTGTGCGGCGGCAACCCGGGCGACAAGCGCCTGGTCCTGCAGCAATTGCTGCTGGCGCAGCGCGGCGAGCGCCTCGATCCGGCTTGCCATGCCGGCCCGTTCGGCAGCGCTGGCCCGGCCGCTGGCCCTTGCCAGCGCGTCGGCCGCCTCGCCCAGCAGCCGCGCCTGTTCCGTATCATGCCGCTGCGCCGTCATCGCGACTTCCGCTTCGGCGATCGCCGCCAGGGCGGTCTGACGATA
Organism: Sphingomonadales bacterium; assembly: GCA_027489695.1. Taxonomy (GTDB): domain Bacteria; phylum Pseudomonadota; class Alphaproteobacteria; order Sphingomonadales; family Sphingomonadaceae; genus Sandarakinorhabdus. The sequence continues at coordinate 5,939 of JAIXZK010000026.1, read as the reverse complement.
GACGGCGACCGCCTCGCTCAGTCGTGCCCTGGCTGCCGCCTCCTGCGCCGCGAGACGGCCGCCGGTGAAGATCGGCACCGATACGGCGCCGCTGGCCCCCAGCTGCACGCTGCCGCCCGTGAAGAAATTGGTAAAACCATTGGCCAGAAAGCCGGCAAAGCCATCGATGTTGAAACGCGGATAACGCGCCGCAATGGCCTGGGCGACACCGGCATCGCGGGCCGATACCAACCGACTCGCCGCCACGATATCCGGACGGGCGGCAAGCAGCGTGGCCGGGCTGCCCGGATCGGGAACGTGACGGGTCGCCGGGATGGCACCTTCGCCCATTTCGGCCGCCGCCTCGCCTGGCGCCCGCCCCAGCAGGACATCGAGACGATCGAGCGATTGCTCCAGCCCCGTCGCCAGCGCGAGCCGCTCGGCGCGCGTGCCGGCCAGACGGGCATCGGCGGCGTCGGAATCGGTTGCCGCGGCGATGCCTTGCGCCACTCGCCGCCGCGCCAGATCGGCAAGATCGGCGTCGGTGCGCTCCCGCTGCCCGACAAGCGCGAGACGGGCCTGAAAGCCGCGGACATTGACATAGGCAGCCGTCACCTCGGCGACGACGGTCAGCCGCGCGCCGGCGACATCGGCAAGGGCGGCATCGCGATAGGCCAGCGCCATGCGCGTGCCCGCGGCAAGCCGCCCGAACAGGTCGATCTCCCAACTGGCGGCGCTGCGCAGGCCATATTGTTCGACGGTGCGGGTGAAACCGGGAGCGCGCGAGAAGATGCGGCCCTGCGGATCCTCGATGGAGAGCTGCTGGATGCCGCCGCTGCCACCGATCGCCAAGGTCGGCAGTCGCTGGCCACGCGCGTCCTTGAGGCCGGCGGCGGCCTGCCGCAAGCGCGCGGCGGCCTGCGCGATGTCGAGGTTGTCAGCGAGTGCGCGCGCGACCATGCTGTTCAGCACGGGATCGTTGAAATCCGTCCACCATCCCTCGGCAGCCACCGGCGCCACCTCGGCGGGCTGGGTGTGGAACTCGGCAGGCAGGACAAGCGCAGGGAGGGGCGCGCTGGCCGCCATGGCGCTGGCCGGCAGCAGGACCAGGGAGGAAAGTCCCACGAGAAGATGCTTCACTTGCATCGCTCCTTGACCAGTGAATAATGAAAGGATACATTATTTTTCATGGAACGCAATAGCCCGCTCCCGGAGAAGCGCAAGCCAGGCCGCCCGAGCGTGGACCGGCGCGATCAGATCCTCGATGCCGCCGAGCAGCTTTATGAATCGGCGGGCTTCGAACGGACGACGATCAGCGATGTCGCCAACGCGCTGACCATGTCGCCTGCCAACCTCTATCGCTTCTTCGCCAGTCGCCAGGCGATCGATGAGGCCGTGGCCGAGCGACGACTGCGCCGCATCGAGGATGTCGCCTGGGCCGAAGCCCGCAAGGCCAGCACGGACCCGGCCGGCGCCTTCGTGCAGATGGCCGTCAAAGTTGCCGAAACAACCGCCGATGTCATGGTAAACAGTGGTAAAATGAGTGACTTGTGCCTTGCGGCGTCGCGCGGAAAATGGCCGCCGGTCCGCGCCTTTCTGGGGACTCTGCACGGCGCGGTTCGCCATGTCGTGGCGGAAGGCCAGCGCATGGGCTGCTTTGCCAAGGATCTGCCACTGGAAGCGACCGTCCGCACCATCGTGAACGCGCTGATGGCTGTCTGGCATCCGGTGATGCTGGACGCGAACGGCGTGGAAGCGTTGGAGAGCCAGGCCGGGGAGCTTGCCCGCCTGTTGCTGACCGGCCTCGCAAAAAGAAATGAAGAGTGATGAAAATTCCCACTTTTCATTAAAACAATTCTGACGTATCGGTTGGCCTCCTCCCACGGGAACGGAAGCCGACATGCCAGCCCGCACCTCCCCCGCCAGACCCATCGCCACCACCGCCCTGCTGTTCGGTGCAGCGGTGCTTTCCAACTGTTCGCCAGCACCCGAGCCGGTCGGCGATCCCGTCGTCCGTACCGCGGTGCCGCAGCCCGCGGCCACCCTCGCGGTGGCAAGCTACACCGGCGTGGTGCGCGCGCGCTTCGAAGCCGCCGTCGGCTTCCGGGTCGGCGGCAAGATCGCCGCCCGGCTGGTCGACGCCGGCCAGCCAGTGCGCCGCGGCCAACCGTTGCTGGCCCTTGACGCCAATGATCTCGATCTGGCCCGCGCCGCGGCTTCCGATCGCGTCAGGGCGGCCGAAGCCGAGGCGCGCCGCACTGCGGCGGACGAGGCACGGCTGCAGCCCCTGGTTGCCACCGGCGCGGTTTCGGCATCGGCCTATGATGGCGCCCGCGCCGCACGCGATGCGGCTGCGGCGACGCTGGCGGCGGCCCGCGCCGCCGCTGCCAATGCCGCGAACGAGGCCGGCTATGCCGTGCTGCGCGCCGACAATGACGGCATCGTAACCGAGATTCTGGCCGAGCCGGGCCAGGTGGTCGCGGCCGGCACCCCGGTGCTGCGTCTGGCCCAGGCCGGCCCGCGCGAAGCCCTGGTCTCGATCCCGGAGACTCGTGTCGCCGACCTGCCCCGCACAGCGACGGCGCTGCTGTTCGGCAAGGAGACGCCGATGCGGGCGCGGCTGCGCGAGCTGGCCGGCGCCGCCGATCCCCTCACGCGCAGCTTTGCCGCCCGCTATGTGCTGGACGGCGCGGCCCCGCCATTGGGCGCCACCATCACCCTCGTCCTTGGCGCTGATAGCGCCGGACAGCCGAACGCCGCGGCGCTGGCGGTGCCGCTGGCAGCGCTGGTCGATCCGGGCCAGGGCGCCGGCCTGTGGCTGGTGGACAGCGGCAACCGCGTGCATTTCCGCCGCGTCCAGCCGCTGCGGCTGGAGGACGAACGGGCCGTGCTGCCGGCCGGCGCCGTGCCGCTCGGCAGCCGCGTCGTGGCGATGGGTGGCCATCTGTTGCGCGAAGGCCAGAAGGTGCGGCTGGCCACATCCGTGGCGGTGCCGTGATGCGTGGCCCCAATCTTTCCGCCATCGCGGTCAGGGAACCGTCGGTCACGCTGTTCCTGTTGCTGGCGATCATGACCGCCGGCCTGTTCGCCTTTTTCCAGCTGGGCCGCGCCGAGGATCCCAGCTTCACCGTCAAGACCATGGCGGTCACGGCGCTGTGGCCGGGCGCCACGGCTCCCGAGATGCAGGACCAGGTCGCCGACCGGCTGGAAAAGCGCCTGCAGGAGCTGCGCTATTACGACAAGGTCGAGACCCAGGTGCGCGCCGGGATCGCCACGCTGATCGTCACCTTCAAGGATACCACCCCGCCGTCGGCGGTGCCGGAGCAATTCTACCAGGCCCGCAAGAAGCTGGGCGACGAGGCGGTAAACTTGCCGCGCGGGGTGATCGGCCCGGTGGTCAACGACGAATATTCCGATGTCTTTTTCTCGCTGGTGGCGCTGCAGGCGCCAAGCCTGCCGCACCGCGAGCTCGTCGCCGAGGCCGAGCGCGTCCGCGGCGAGCTGCTGCGCGTCGACGGCATCAAGAAGGTCGTGCTGATCGGCGAGCAGAAGCCGCGGCTGTTCGTCGACATCTCCACCCACCGCCTTGCCACCCTGGGCGTGTCGCCCGATGCGGTACTGGCGGCGCTGGCCAACCAGAATCTGCTGCAGCCGGCCGCCGAGGTGCAGACGAAGACGCGATCGATACCGCTGCGGGTGAGCGGCGGCTTCGACGACGCCGATGCGGTGCGCGCCACGCCGATCGCGGTGGCGGGGCGCGTGCTGCGCCTGTCCGATCTGGCCGAAGTCCATCCCGGTTACGAGGATCCGGCCGGGTTCGAGGTGCGGCACAATGGGGCGCCGGCGCTCATGCTCGGCGTGGTGATGCGCGAGAATTTCAACGGCACCGGCCTCGGCGCCGCGCTGGGCGAAGCCCTTGCCCGGATCCGGGCCGGCCTGCCGCTGGGCCTGACCATCACCGAAGTCGCCGACCAGTCGGTCAACATCGAAGAAGCCTATGGCGAGTTCATGCTGAAGTTCGCCGTGGCGCTGGGCGTGGTGATGGCGGTGAGCCTGATCGCGCTGGGCTGGCGGGTGGGCATCGTGGTGGCGATGTCGGTGCCGCTCACCCTGGCGGCGGTGTTCGTCATCATGCTGCTCACCGACCGCCAGTTCGATCGCATCACGCTCGGCGCGCTGATCCTCAGCCTCGGGTTGCTGGTCGATGATGCGATCATCGCCATCGAAATGATGGTGGTGAAACTCGAAGAGGGCTTCGGCCGGATCGAGGCCGCCACCTTCGCCTGGGGCGCCACCGCCGCGCCGATGCTGGCCGGCACATTGGTCACCGTCATCGGCTTCCTGCCGGTCGGTTTTGCCCGCTCCTCGGCCGGGGAATATGCCGGCAACATCTTCTGGATCGTCGGCTTTGCGCTGCTCGTCTCGTGGATCGTGGCGGTCTATTTCACCCCCTATCTTGGCGTGAAGCTGCTGCCCGCGATCGCGCCGGTGACTGGCGGGCACGAGGCGATCTATGCAACGCCGCGCTATGCCCGGCTGCGCGCCTGGATCACGCGCGCCGTGGCCGGGCGCCGCCGCGTGCTGGTGATGGTGCTGCTCGCCTTCCTGGCCTCCGGCGCGCTGCTGGCGCTCGTCATCCCCAAACAGTTCTTCCCCTCGTCCGACCGGCCGGAACTGCTGGTGGAAGTCTATCTGCCGCACGGGTCGAGCATCGAGGCGACGCGCACCGTGGTGGCCCGCCTCGAACGCGATCTTGCGCGCGAGCAAGACGCGCGCTTCGTCGATGCCTATGTCGGCGGGGGCGCGCCGCGCTTCTTCCTGTCGCTCAACCCGGAACCCGCCGATCCCGGCTTTGCCAAGATCGTCGTGCTGACCGCCGATGCGGCCGCCCGTGACCGGCTGCGCGGCCGTCTGGAAGCCGGGATCGCGGCGGGACGCTATCCCGAGGCCCGGGTGCGGGTGCTCACCCTGTTGTTCGGCCCCCCGGTTCCCTATCCGGTGGCGTTTCGCGTGATGGGGCCGGATCCGCAACAGCTGCGTCGCATCGCCGGCCAGGTCGCCGAAATAGTCCGGGCCAATCCCGATACGCGCGGCGTCAGCATCGATTGGGGCGACAGGTCGCCCGCCATGATGCTGGAATTCGACCAGGCGCGGCTGCGGCTGCTCGGGCTGGATCCGGCGGGCGTGGCGCGGCAGGTCTCGGCACTGGTCTCGGGGGTTACCGTCGCGCAGGCCCGCCATGGCACGCGGACCACCGATGTCGTGGTCCGCGCGCCGCGCGCCGAGCGACGCGCGCTCGGCCAGCTTGGCAGCCTGGTGATCGCCACCAGCGAGGGGCGACCGATCACGCTGGCCCAGGTGGCAAGGCTGGTACCGGTCAGCGAGGATGCCATCCTCAAACGCCATGATCGGACCACCACGATCACGGTGCAGTCCGATGTCCGTCGCGGCGTGCAGCCGCCCGACGTTACCGCCGCCATTGTGCCGACGTTGCAGCCGATCATGGCAGCCCTGCCGGCCGGATATCGGATCATGGTGTCGGGATCGGTGGAGGAATCGGGCAAGGCCAATGCCGCGCTGCTGCCATGGTTTCCGGTGATGATCGGCCTGATGCTGACGGTCATCATGCTGCAGACGCGCAACTTCCGCCTGACCGGCCTGGTGTTCGCGACGGCGCCGCTGGGCCTGGTGGGTGCGGTTCCGGCCCTGCTCATCACGGGCATGCCCTTCGGCTTCAACGCCATCCTCGGCTTGATTGGCCTGGCCGGCATCCTGATGCGCAACACGCTGATCCTCGTCGACCAGATCGAGGCCGAGCAAGCGGCCGGCTATGCCGGCGAGGCTGCGATCATCGAAGCGACGGTGCGGCGCACCCGGCCGGTGCTGCTCACGGCGCTGGCAGCGGTGCTGGCCTTCCTGCCGCTCACCCTGTCGAGCTTCTGGGGGCCGCTTGCCGTCGT
>JAIXZK010000161.1 GCA_027489695.1 Sphingomonadales bacterium | reverse complement strand
TCGCTCGTCGTCGCGTCGCACCACCCGAACGGGTACCAGCCGGTCGCCGGGGTGAAGTTCACCGCCACCGATGGCACGACGGTAAAGACCGTCTGGGCCACGGCGCTGGCTACCGACAACGATTATGGCGACGCGCTGCGCTGCTACACCGTCCTGATCGATCCGACGACGGCGACGGCGCTGACCGCCGGCCTGCTGCGCTGCGATGCCGAGGTTTATCCCTGGCTGGGCTCGATGCGGTCGACCGATCCGGCCGGCACGAAATCGATGACCAACCTGCGCACCGATGGTTATTCGGCGGCGGCGCAGGCGCCCTATGTCGTCGGCTATGATCCGGCCGGCACGCGATATTCGGCGATGTGGGCGTTCATCGACCCGGTGAACGGCACGACGACGGCGAGCGCGTCGATGGTGCAGGCGACGATGGCGCTGGCCAAGGCGGTATCGGCCGCCAGCCGGCCGCGCGACATCAACACCGCCCGCCAGGCCGGCTATCTCGCCAACCGCACGCTGGCCGCCGCCAACGGCCAGGCGAGCCAGACGCGCAGCGTCGACGGCATGGTGTGCGTGCTGGCCGCCGGCACGCACGACGGCCATGGCGCCACCGCGGTGACCACCGGCATCGCCGAAGCCGAGATCCCGATGCGGATCATCGGCGACCCGGAAGACGCCGACCCGCGCGCCAATTGCATCATCTCGCTGGCCACCGCCTCGCGGCTGCCGAACCGGGGCATCCGGCTGCGGTACGAGAATTTGACCGTCGGCGCCGGTACCAACGCGCTGGCCGGCAGCACGGCCTATGTGTCGTTCGATCGCGTCACCACCCAGGGCCGCACCGGGCTGGAGACGGCGACGACCGCGCTGGGCACGGCGGTGCCGACTTCGGGGCTGTTCAACGTCTCGGCCACGCGCAGCAGGTTCTGGCGCTATGGCGTCGGCATAACCTCGGGCAACTGGCGCTGCGGCGTGTTCCGCGGCAACGAGTATTCGGCGACGGTACAGGCGCTGGCGTTCCTCAAGAACCGCTGGATCGGGCCCGGCGAGGACACCGCGATCGGCAGCGCGGCGCGGCCGGCAACGACAGGCTGGGTGGCGCCGACGCTGGCCGGCCAGGCCGAAGACATCATCGTCGGCTACAACGACCTGCGCCACGCCCGGGCGCGGGTGTGGCAGCCATCGTACCTGCCGGCCGGCACCGCCGGCACGCCGAACCAGAGCCTGCGGCGCAACGTGTTCATCGGCAACATCTGCGAGCGCATCGGTACCGACGCATCGCCCTTCTACGGCCTGGGCGAAGATCTGTCGGCGACGATGTCGTACAACATCATCGAGAACAACAGCTTCATCGGCGACCGCGCCAACACGCTATATTCCGATCCGCTGCCAACGACGGCGGCCGAGTGCGAGACCCTGCTCAACCAGGCCTTCGTCAACCGGGTGGCCGGCAACGTCTTCGACTGGTGGCCGACCAAGCACGACGATTTCGCCGACCCGCAGACCCTGACCCTGCGCGTCGCCGCCAGCACCGGCACGACCGGCTATCGGCCGCACATGGTCGAGGCCTGGTCGGCGCTTTACGGCGTCGGCGCCGAGGGCAATTACGACACCGCGCGGGCGACGCAGAGCGATTTCCAGTTCGAATATCCTGGCGTCCGATCCGTCCAGAATTTGAGCGGCGGCAGCGTTTCGCCGCTCTACACCAACGACGCCTCGATCCTGGGCACCAACGCCGGCGGCGGTAACTATGTCCCGTCGATCACCTCGCCGCTGCTCGGCCGCACCGTGCGCGGCAACAGCGACGTGGATCTGTTCGGTACGCTCCGCACCGGATCGAGCTTTTCGGGCGCGCTCAGCTCGCCGGCAATCTCGGTGCTGCCGGAGGCGCTGACCTTCGGGCCGACAATGGCCCAGCCGGCGGTGGCGGGCGTGGCAGTGGCGACGGCCGAGGCGATGACGCTGGGCCCGACCTTCGCCGCCGCGACGGTGACGGCGGCTGCCCGGCCGGCGCCGGCGGCGATGGCGTTCGGGCTGAGCTTCGCCCAGGCGGCGGTTTCGGCGACGCCGGCGATCACGATGTCGCCGGCCGGCATGGCGCTTGGGCTGGCGTTCGACGCGACGGCGATCGTCGCGGCGGCCGGGGTGGCGCCGGCTGGCATGGCCTTCGGGCTGGAGCTGGACACGCCGGCAATGGACGCCGCGGCGGCGCCGGCGCCGGCCGCGATGGCGCTGGGGCTGTCGATCGGCGCGGCGACGGTGACGATCACCTTGCCGCCAGATCTGTTGCAGCCGGTTTCCCTGGCCGAGGTGAAAGCCTGGTTGGTGGTAGACCACAGCGACGACGATATCACCATCGCGGGGCTGGTGCGCGCGGCGGCGGTGGCGATTGAGCAGCACACCGGCCTGGCGCTTTCGCAGCAGTCTTTCGTGTTCAATTATCCGGGGTTTCCAGACGGGCGGCAGGCGCTGCCGCTGTGGCGGCGGCCGGTCGATCTGGTCGGCAGCGTTTCGTACATCGCCGCCGCCGATGGCGCCGAGATGGCGATCGACGGGGCGCAGTTCCGGCTGCGCGAGCAGGACAACCGGGCATGGCTGTTGCCGGCGTTCGGTGCCGAATGGCCGAAGGCCGAAAACAGCAAGGGCAGCGTTTCGGTCTCGGTGACGGCGGGCTTTGCCGATATCTCCCAGGTGCCGGAACCTCTTCGGCTCGCGGTGTTGCGCCTGGTCGGACACTGGTACGCCAATCGCGAGGATGTGGCGGCCGGCGGGGCGCAGGAATTGCCGCTCGGCGTGCGGATGCTGCTGGCGCCGTACCGCGGCCACGTGCTGGGCTAGGAAGGGCGGAGCGATGACGACTGACGCCGGCATTTTCGGGCGCATCGGATGGCAGGAGCTTGGCACCGTCGTCGCCGTCGCGCTGTCGCTGGGCGGGCTCTACACGCAGGTTGCCAATCTGGAGCGCCGGGTGGGCGACCTCGAAAGCACGGCGCGGGCCGACCATGATGCAATCCAGCGGATGGATGCCAATCTCGAAATGCTGGTGAAAACCAGTCGGGGACCCAAGGAGGAACGGCCATGATGGCTTTTCTGTTGCTGGCGATCGCGCTGCTGCTGGCGCTGTCCGTGCAGCTCGTGCGCGCCTGATGTCGATATCGGGGGCCGGCGCCGGCGCGGGGTCTCTCGTCGCCGGCGCCGGCGATCTGCGCGAGATCGTCGTGCTGCAGAACCCGCCGGGCGTCCCCGATTCCTCGGGCGGCTTTTCCGGCGCCTGGACCGACGTTGCCCGAACCCGTGCCAAGATTGTCGCGCTGGCCGGCGACGAGAACGCCAACGCGCAGATCGAGCAGAGCATCACCCGGTTCCGGGTAACCCTGCGCCGCCGCGAGATTTCGGCCGGGCAACGGCTGCTGTGGGGCAGCTGGGCGTTGAACATCCGGGCGATCCTGCCCGATCCCAAGCGGGTCTTCGTCTTCCTGCTGTGCGAGGGTGTGCCGGCGTGACGGTGCGGCCGACGCCGATCAGCCG
>JAIXZK010000195.1 GCA_027489695.1 Sphingomonadales bacterium | reverse complement strand
GCCGCCAGCAAGGAGCATCACGACATGGCACATGAAAGCAACTGGGCCGCGCAGCAGGGCTCGCTCTATCCGCAGCAGACGCAGCAGGACTTCAAGGCGCGCGGCATGTCCGACAGCCAGGCCGCCGAAGCCGCCGCCGCGGCGCGCCGCGCGTCGGAGCGCAAGTAAGCGCGGGACCGGGAGGCGCCGGCGGGCAAGCGCCGGTGTCTCCCGCTCTACAATTTGTGGCGCCGGCGCCGGCTCGCGCTGAAGCCGTCGACCCTGCCGCCGCGTTGACTCACGCCACCAGCACGCGCGGCTCCAGCCCGGTCGCCGAGGCCAGCAGCTTCAGCCGCCGGGTCACCGCATCGCCGGCCAGCGCCGCATGCGCCGGATCGATCGCCAGCAGCAGCGTGCCGCCGTCGCGGACCAGCCGCGATCCGGCCAGCGCCACCGCGGTGCCGCCGGTCAGCCGCTGGCCGAGGCGCAGCGCCAGCCCCCAGGCGCGGGCGCGGGCCAGCAGTGGCGGCGGCGCCAGCTGCTGTAGCAGCGCCAGCACCGGTGCGTCGCTGGCGCCGCCGAAACAATGGTGCAGCGCCTGCGCCAGCGCGGCGCGTTCGGCGGCATTCACCGCCACCCAATTGCCGTGCAGCGCCGCATCGACCCCGCGCTCGGCGCGGAAATCCGGATGCGCGCGCCAGGCGATATCGCCGAGCAGGCACGCCGCCAGCCGCAGCCGCCGATCACGGGCGCCCTCGCCGGCGCCGCCGAACAGCCCGTCCATCCAGGCGAACAGCATGTCACCATGTTCGGGAAAGCGCCCCTGGCGTGCCCCTTCCGCCCGCGCCGCCTCGATCAGCGGATCGAGCCGCTGCTGCTCGGGCGGCAATTGGCCATAGAGCAGTCCTTCGCGCAGCCCGAAGCTCGACGCGATCGCCGCGGACGAGCCCAGCCGCTTGACGACCGCCGCCAGCAGCATCGCCGCCCCCGGCAGCGATGGCAGGCGCGAGGTCGAAAGCCCGGGCACCGCCTTCAGCGTCGCCAGCTCGACCTGCGCCAGCCGCCGCACCAGCGATGCCGGCGCATCGGCGGCCATTTCATATTGGTGGATGATCGGCAGCGGCTGCTGCCACCAGTGAATGTGCAGCTGCGCCAGCGCCCGCCACGAGCCACCGACCATGTAGAAGGGCTTGCCCTGCCCCGCTTCGACCCAGCCGACCTGATCGAGCGCCTTTTTGATGAACGGCGCCAATGCCCGGCGATCGCGCTTGCGCACCGCATCGAGCCGCAGCGATCCGATGGGCAGCGAAATCCGCTCATGCGCCTCGCCGCCGGCGACGCGGATCAGTTCGAGGCTGCCGCCGCCGAGATCGCCGACGACGCCATCGGCATCGGGAATGCCGGCGATGACGCCAAGCGCCGCGCCGCGCGCCTCGGTCTCGCCGGAGATGATCTCGATCTCCAGCCCGCATTCGCGCCGCACCCGGGCCAGGAAATCCTCGGCATTGGCGGCCTCGCGCACCGCCGCCGTCGCCACGGTGCGCAGCGACGCCACCTGCATGGCCCGCGCCAGCGCCGCGAAGCGGGTCAGCGCAGCGACGGCGGTCTCCATCGACCCCTTCGACAATTTGCCGTTCTGGGCGAGCCCTCGCCCCAGTCCGGCCATGACCTTTTCGTTGAACAGCGTCGCCGGAATCCGCGACAGGCCCTGGTAGACCACCAGACGCACCGAATTCGAACCGATATCGATGATGCCGTTGAGGCCCTCGGCGGGCGGCGGCAGGTCGTTCATCAGCGGCCGCTCGTCGAGCGCGGCGTTGCCGGGCATCAGCGGCCGCGCTGCCAGCGACGCCTCGCTCGCGCTGCCCGGTGGCCGGCGCAGGAAATCGCCGATGCCCATTACAGGCCCGCCGTTTCGCTCGCCTCGTCGATTATCGCCGGATCGCCATGGAAATCATCGTCCAGCACCAGCCGCGGCACCGGGCCGGTGGCCGCCGCGCCGCGCCCCGAAAGCGACGGGTTGGTCATGAAATAGCGGTGGATGTTGAACGCCGGCTCATGGCCGGTCAGCCGGAAATACTGGCCATCCGGCATCATCTGCCAGGTCTGCTCGGTATCCTTCAGATTGGCGACCATCACCTGGTCGAGCACCTGGGCATGCACCGTCGCATTTTCGATCGGCACCATCACCTCGACGCGGCGATCGAGGTTGCGCGGCATCCAGTCGGCGCTGGAGATATAGACCCGGGCCTGGCCCGAGGGCAGTTCCGCGCCATTGCCGAACACGCAGATCCGGCTGTGTTCGAGGAAACGGCCAACGACCGAGCGGACATGGATGCGTTCCGACAGGCCGGGCACACCGGGGCGCAGGCAGCAGATGCCACGAATGACCAGCTCGATTTCCACCCCGGCGCCCGACGCCTCGTAGAGCTTGTCGATGATGCCGGTATCGACCAGGCTGTTGAGCTTGACCCAGATCGTCGCCGGCCGCCCGGCCCGCGCATGGGCGATCTCGCCGTCGATCAGTTCGTACAGCTTCTCGCGCATGGTCAGCGGCGCCATGCCGAGCTTTTCCAGCCGCGTCGGCTGCACATAGCCGGTGATATAGTTGAGCACCTGGGCGGCATCGCGCGCCAGCACCGGATCGGCGGTGAAGAAGCTGAGATCGGTATAGATGCGCGCCGTCGTCGGGTGATAATTGCCGGTGCCGAAGTGGCAATAGGTGCGGATCTCGCGGCCTTCGCGGCGCATCACCATCGACAGCTTGGCGTGGGTCTTCCACTCGACAAAGCCATAGACGACCTGCACGCCGGCACGCTCCAGCGCCGCCGCCCAGACGAGGTTCTGCTCCTCGTCGAAGCGCGCCTTCAGTTCGACGACGGCGGTGACCGACTTGCCGTTCTCGGCGGCGTCGATCAGCGCACGGACGATCGGCGAATTCTTGCCGGCGCGGTACAGCGTCTGCTTGATGGCGATGACATCGGGGTCGGCCGCCGCCTGGCGCAGGAAGGCCAGCACCACCTCGAAGCTCTCATAGGGGTGGTGGACGACGAGGTCCTTGGCGCGGATCGCCGCGAAGCAATCGCCGCCATGTTCGCGGATTCGCTCGGGGAAGCGCGGCGAATAGGGCTCGAACTTCAGATCGGGCCGGTCCTCGTCGACCAGCTGCGACAGGTCGGCGATGCCGAGCACGCCGGCGACGATGGTGGTATCGCGGTCGCCGACGCCGAGGGCGTGCTGGACGAGGCGACGCAGGCTGTCCGGCGTCATCGCCTCGATCTTCAGGCGGATGACCTCGCCGCGGCGGCGGCGCTTCAATGCGGTCTGGTAGAAGCGCACCAGATCCTCGGCCTCTTCCTCGACCTCGATGTCCGAATCACGAATGACGCGGAAGGCGCCGTCGCCGATCAGGTCATAGCCCGGGAAAAGCTCGCCGAAGAAGGTGCGGATGGTGTTTTCGAGGCTGATGAAGCGGCAGCTGCGGCCGGGCAGCCGGATGAAGCGCGGCAGCATGGTCGGCACCATCAGCAGCGCGCGCAGCAACTCGCCGTCCGACTGGCGGCGCAGCTCGAGGATCAGCGAAAAGCCCTTGTTGGGGATGAACGGGAACGGATGCGCCGGATCGATCGCCTGCGGCGTCAGCACCGGGAACACCTGTTCGAGGAAATGGCGCTGCAGCCAGTCGCGCTCGTCGCCGGTCAGGCCATCGGGGGTGATGACATGGAAATCGACACGCGCCAGTTCGCCGCGCAGCCGCTCCCAGGTCGCCTGCTGCGCTTCCATCAGCCGTTCGGCGCGGGTGGCGATGGCGGCCAGCTGCTGCGCCGGAGTCAGGCCTTCCGGGCTGAGCGTCTCGATGCCGGCGCCGACCTGGCCGCGCAGGCCGGCAACGCGAACCATGTAGAATTCATCGAGATTGTTGCCCGAGATCGACAGGAAGCGCAGCCGTTCGAGGATCGGATGGGCGCGGTTCGCCGCTTCCTCCAGCACGCGATCGTTGAAGGCCAGCCAGGAAATTTCCCGGTTGAAATAACGTTCGCCGCCGGCCTGCGGGGCAAGGGAGGGGGTGCGCAAGGTCGCCATGGCGAACCAATAGCCGAGAGATGGGTCAAAATCGATGCATTCCCTGCGCGAATGCGCGGATCAGAAGCCGAGTTCGCCCTGGGCTTCGAGCAGCTGCCGGGCCAGCGGCACCGAAAGCTCGCGATGTTCGCTGAGCGCCGCGGCATCGAGGCGTTCGACGATCGCCGCCGCGCCGGCAAAGCTGCGCTCGATGCGCAGGCAGAGATAGGCGATGAGGTCGTCGCCGGCGCGCAGTCCGCGGTCGCGCAGCCGCTTGCGCAGCACGGCGCCGAGCAGGGCATCATCGGGCTCGGCGATTGCCACCTGCGGTGTCGCCGCCAGCCGCGAGGCGAGATCGGGCAGGCGATGCGCCCAGTCGCGCGGGACAGCGCGCGCCGTCAGCAGCAACGGCGCGATGGCGCTGGCGGCATTCCAGGCGTGGAACAATGGCTCGCCATCGGTGTCGCGGTCGGCATCCTCGATCACCCGGCCGCCAGCCGCCGCGAACATCGCCGCCAGATGCGTCTTGCCCGATCCTGCCGGCCCGACGAGCAGCGCGCGCGGCATCGGCCAGCGCGCCGGATCGGCGAGCCAGGCAAAAGCGGCGCGGTTGCTGTCGGCGACGATGAAATCCGCGGGCCCGTGCCGGTCCTGCCAGCCCAGCGGCAGCGGCGGCTGCGCCTCCTCCACCCGTCAACCGCCCTGGGGAGGCAGCAGATCGACCGGCGCCGGCCGCTCGCGCCGGGCCGGTTCGGCGGCGGGACGCGTCACGGTCTCGGCGGGCGGGCGCGGCCGCGGCGCGGGCAACGATGCCTACAGCGTCGGTACCGGCGATGTGGTGCGGGAGGCCGCCGGTGGCGGTGCGGATACCATCATCGCCACCATCGACCATGTCCTGGCCGATG
>JAIXZK010000181.1 GCA_027489695.1 Sphingomonadales bacterium | reverse complement strand
TGCAGCAGCCGCTGGATCAGTCGATCGACGCGCTCCACCGCCACGGCACCGGCCGCGATCGCATTGGCCAGCGAGGACGGCCGGGCCAGTTTCAGCGCGGCCTCGGCATAGCTGCGGAACTTGACCAGGTCCTGCTCCCGGGCGCCAAGGCGAAGCGTCAGGTCGCGGACATGCTCGTAGATGGCGGCGCTGGCATCGAGATCGGCGTGGACCGCTTCGGCGATGGTCCGGACGCCCGCCGGCAGGACGCAGCGGCAGTTGCCGGCGATCAGCATCGGCCATTTGGCCAACGGGACGAACAGGGACCCGCTGGCAACCAGGGCCACCGGCGGGCGCACCGCGACGCCGCCGACGGCCACTTCGAGGTGCGACATGTCGGCAGCCAGCTTTTCGAGCAGCGCCTGGTCTTCGGCGCGGGCGAAGGGCGCCGCCTTGAAGTTCGACGGCAGCAGGCAGCGAAGCAGTCCCGGCCTCGCCGGATCGGGGCGGACCGCCTGCGGATCGGGGCTGGCGAGCGACATAAGGGCGGGATCGAAGCGGGCCCAGACGTCGCCGCTCGCATAGGCATCTGCGAGGTCCCGCGTGTCGATTCCCAGCCGTTCGAGGAAGGGCGGCGGCGCCAGGTTCATGATCGACAGGCACGGACGCCCGCTGGTAGCGACCTCGGCCATCAGAGCGGCGACCGCCGGATCGCGATATTGCGGCTCCTGCATCGCGAGGATGATCAGGTCCTGCGCGGCCGGATCGACACGCTCCGGCGTGGCAAGCGCGATCTGGCCGGGCGCGGCGCGAGGCGCCACCGGCACCCGCAGCACGATATCATCGCCACCGCGACGCGGCGCGATATGCACTTCCAGGGGCGCTTGCGCCATCCGGGCGATTTCGTCGGCGCGGCCAACCAGGGTCACGCCATGGCCGGCAAGCGACAGCTTGGCGCCCGGCAACATGCCATAGGCGGCGCCGAGGATGAGGACGCGCTGCATCATCGGCCGGCATCGACATAGACGATGTCGATGTCGCTGACACCGCCGACCAGCATCAGCGCGAGCATCATCGCGGCATAGAGCAGCGCCAGCGCCGGCAGCACCAGCGGCCGCGGCACCCATCGCGTCAACAGCATCACCAGCGGTGTCATGCACCCATCCCCTGCACAAGATTGATGACCGGCCGGGCGAGCGACAGCCACGCCAGCACCGACACCGGCCCGAGCACGCGGCCGAGCCGATCCGGCCAGGCCGTGGTCCCCGATCGCGCCGGCGCCAGCGACGACAGCGCCAGCCGCGTGATCACCACGCCCAGCACCTGCCAGACCGACCACAGGACATAATAGACCGAGAATTCGTGCCACAGGCCGATCACCAGGATGCCGAGCGCCAGTCCGGCGAGCCCGCTGCGCGTTGCCGCGGCAACCGGCCGGAAGACATAATCCCGGCACCAGTGCGTCAGCGTCATGTGCCAGCGCATCCAGAACTGGATCAGATTGCGCGCCGCCCAGGGCCGTTCGAAATTCTCTTCCAACTGCAGGCCGATCATCAGACTGATCCCGAGCGCGATCGACGTGAAACCCGCGAAGCTGAAATAGAGCGCGATCCATTCCACCACCGATCCGGCCCAATCCCGGCCGAACGCCGGCCAGTCCCGGGTTTCCAGCCCCACATCCTTGCCGAGCCGCGTCAGCAGATAGCCGCCGATGACGAAGGCCGAAAAGGCACCGATCAGCGCGCGCTCCATGCCGCCGAAGAACATCACCGGGTCCCAGCGCCGACGCCGAACCTGCCGCTCGAAGGTTTCGAAGCGGTGGATAGGGCCAGCGACGATCACCGGCAGGAACAATTGGTAGCGAAGATGGGCACGCAGCGAGGGCGCCGGAAGCTTGCCGATCCACCAGTCACCGACCACGTGCAGCGCCCGCAAGGTGAAGAACGCGCCGCCGATCCAGCCGATGCCGGGGGTCAGCCGCGCCGCGACAAAACCTGCCACCAGCGCCATCGACCAGCCGGCGGCGACGAGATTGCGGTGCCCGCTCCGCTCGCCGAGCGTCAGCGCCAGCGGCGTCAGAATCGCGGTCAACGCCAGCCACAGCGCCGACGCCGGCGCGATCGTCGTCAGCGCGACCGCGCACCAGGCCGCGACCGCATCGAGCGACCAGCGCATCGGCACCATCCAGGCAATCGCGACCGCGGCCAGGGCGAACAGGATCAGCAGGGTGGCCGGCTGGTTCATGGCGCCGCGGCCCACCAGCGTTGCAGATCGGCGAGGAAATGCGCCCGGCCGACCCGGTTCAGATGCGCGGCATCGACGAATTCCCCGTTCCGCCACGGCCCCGGCGGGGCGAACAGTTCGACGTGCAGGCGCGATGCCAGAAGCTCGGCCCGCCGGCGCAGATCGCGCGTCACCGCAGCGCCGAGCAGGCGATCGGCAACCGGCGAGCGCGGCGGCAACAGCAGCACGACCCGGGTCGCCTGCGCCCGCGCGCGGGCCAGCAACGCCCGCAGCCGCGGTTCGTCGCACGGCGCCCGCAGCACGATCGGATAGCGCCGCGCGATCTCGGCCGCCCCGATGAACTGTGCCGCGGCGAGATTGGACGGATCGCCGGAATAGGCAAACATCAGCGGCCGCCCGGCGAGCCGGCGATAGGCATCGGCGACCTGCCGTTGCCCGGCGGCGAGCGCGCCCTGCACGCGATAGGGCCAGCCGTCGCAGGGCCGCCGGTGCGCCTCATCGGCAAAATCGAACAGCAGCGGGTTGGCCTCCAGCAATACCACCGCCGGACGCTGCTCGATCGCCACCGCCAGTCGCGACAGGAGTTCGGCTTCGGTGATGCGGCGCACGGCGATCCGGTGATGCGACCGCCCGTCGCCGAGCAGGCTGGTCGGCCCCTGTCCTGCGACCGGGATCGCATAGGCCAGCAACGAGGACCCGATCGCGACAACCGGACTGCGCTGCGCCCGGGCGGCACGATCCGCCAGCACCGCCGGCCAGACCGACAGCATAGCCAGCAGCGCGACCGCGGCCAGCCAGGCGATCAGCAAGCGTCGCGGAGTCATTGCCGTACGATGGGTAGGCGCGGCGTCACCCCCGCAGCGCCTCGGCGGTCCCGACCAGATCGCCGATGGTCCGGATCGCGGCGACCTTCGAGGCCGGGATGCGAATGCCGAGCCGTTCTTCGACCAGAAGGATCAGCGCGATCTGCGAAAAGCTGTCCCAGCCCGGCACATCGCCCTGTGCCGTGCGCAGCGACAGCAGCGCCGGTGCCACGCGAAAGACATCGGCCGCCGCGGTGAGGACAATCTCCTGAATCGTCCCGGCCGGCGCACCGGCCGCGCCACCGTTCGGTGGCTCGCCCATTGTCTCGGTCGCCAGCGCCGCCGCCACATCGGCGCGAAGCACGGCAAGGTTGGGTTTCCCCGAAACGCCGCGCGCAATGGCGGGCAGCGCGACGATCCGTTTCGGCACCTTGCGCGCCTCCAGCCGAGCGCGGGCGTGCTCGATCAACGCCGCCTCCGCAACCGCGCTGCCCAGTACCACCGCGGTAACCGGCACCTCGTCGAACATTTCATCCGGCATCGCCACCGTGACGCTTTCCCGAACCGCCGGGTGCAGCATCATGGCCTCGTCGAGTTCGTCGGGGTGGATCAGGAAGCCGCCGCTCATGATCACCGTCTTGAGGCGTCCCAGCACTTCGAAACTGCCATCAGCGCGCTGCCGCGCCAGATCGCCGGTCTTCAGCCAGCCATCGACGAAGCTCGCGGCGGTGCGTTCGGGGTTGCGCCAATAGCCGGCAAAGATGTTGGCGCCGCGCAACTGCAATTCGCCGGCGCCATCGGCGGCCGGATCGATCCGGGCTTCGCAATCGATCGGTTTGCCGATGCTGCCGAAACCACCCATTTCGGGGTGCGGCCCGGCGTAGAGCGCGCTGGTCACGGTTTCGGTCAGGCCATATTGATTGAAGACCGGCCGCCGGAAGCGGGTTTCGAGCCGCTGCCACAGGGCTTCGGGCAGCTTGGCGGCCACCGAAAACAGCGCCACACACTCCGGCGCATCGAAATAATCGTCATGCGCCGCATAAGCGTCGATCATCGCCCAGATCGTCGGCACGGTGATGACATGGCTGGCCCGCGTCGTGCGGACGCGATCGAGCCAGGCCTCGATGCGGCCGATCTGGAACCCGCCCGACCGGATGAGCGCGCAGCCGTTCAACGCGGCGAGCAGCGGGCCCTGGATCAGGCCATCGGCATGGGCGAGGATCATGTCGTTGAAGATCCGCGAGGCGGCGGTGTAGCCGAAGACCCGGCTGATGGTCGCGAGATTGGCGAACATGTTGCCGCGGCTGATGGCGACGCCGCTGGGCGCTGCCGTCGTGCCCGAGGTGAACAGCAGATAGGCCTGTCCAGCCTCGTCGAGCGGCAATCGCGGCGACCGGCCGGCCGCGGCGAAGGCGAGCCCGGGAAGCATGGCCGGCCGGCGGAACAGCCCGCGCTTCGCCGATCGTGCCGCCAGCCGGAGGTGCACCGGCCAGGCCAGTTCGGGGGCAGCGGCTTCGTCGGTGACGACGAACGCTGCCTCGACGGTTTCGCACAGTGCGGCGAGACGATGCCCGGGCGTGTCGGCGGACAGCAGCACCGGCACGACACCGTCGAGGAGGGCGGCGATGAGCCCGGATACGGCAGCGCCTTCGTCAGCGGTGCGGATGACGATCCGGTCGCCGATGCCGACGCCATGGGCATCGAAGGCCGCCAGCCATTGGCGGATGGCGACCACGAGATCGGCATAACTGTAGCGCGCGTCCGGCTCGACCAGGAAATCGCCAGCCGGGTTGGCGCCGATGCGATCCCACAGCGTCTTCAGGTTCGGCGCGCTCATTCGCCGTCCTCGGTCATCAGGCTCGATCGGTTCATGTCGAAACGTTGCGGCATCGCCGGATTGCCGGTCACGAAGCCATTGTCCGGCACATGCTTGCGCACCACCGAGCCCGCCGAAACAACCGCATTTTCGCCGATCCGGACATTGGGCAGGATCGTCGATCCGGCGCCGATCACCGAACCGGCACCGACACGGATGTTGCCTGCCAGCGTTGCGCCGGGGCCGATGCTGACGAAATCGCCCAGCATGGTGTGATGGCCGAGCGAGGCGGCACGGTTGACCAGCACATGATCGCCCAGGATCGACACCGCGCCGATACAGACCCCGGCGTTGATGAAGCCGCCCACCCCGACCCGCAGCGATCGCGGCAATATCGCCGACGGATCGACCAGGCCCGATGCCGGCACCAGGCCGAGCGCGAGCGCCTGTTCGACCAGCGCGCGGCGCCGCGCCGGCGCAAAGGCGGTGACCAGGAACGGCGCGCCCGGGGGCGCCGCGAAATCGGCAACGTCGACCAGCTTGCTGCGATCGACCAGACGCGGCGAGCCATTGACACTCACGGCGGCGACGATCTCGATCGCCAGCCGGTGCAGTGTCTCCTCGACATCGACCACAAGGGGAGATCGCACCCCGAACAAGATCATCGTTGCCCCCCATGACCAACAGATCAGCGCTTAGCCGGACCGAATGCCATCCCGCCCTGCCCTACAGATCTGCAACAAACCGTTCAGCCGCCGGCGGGTTAGTCGGCTTCACTGCCCTGCTCAAGACCTAAAGCTGACGGTGTCTGAAACGTCCCGGGTTTTCCGGAGGCTCCAACGCCTGAGACGGTGGAGCCTTCGGAAAGCCAGGCGCGGCTCTATCCGCAAGGGGATCGCTGTCTTCTTGGTTCCCGGCTTGCCAAATCGAGGCGCGGCGCTGTTCATGTTGCCGGGAGCGGCCCCGGCAACAGCGACGGCGACACAAATTAGCAGGGAGAATCGCCGCCCGCTCACGTTCGAACGTCACCAGAACAATGGCGACGCCGCTGGCGGGTGCACCAGTTACGTTGAATATGCCGCGCGCAACTCTTGCCAGCCGCGCAACACGCCTTTTTCGGTGATGTATGCGGTCACCAGGGCAGCCGGCGTGATGTCGAACGCCGGGTTTCGCACGTCCGACGCGGTGACCAGGATGCTGCCGGTGGACGGGTTTCCGTTCGCATCCGATCCACGACCCGGCACGGTGCGGACCTCGTCCGCGGAACGTTCCTCGATCGGAACGGCGTCGCCGTCGGCGGTTGCGGGGTCATAGGTGCTTCCCGAAAACGCGACATGGAACGGAATGTCGTGGGCGCGGGCCGCCAGCGCCTTCAGATAGGTGCCGATCTTGTTGCAGACGTCGCCATTGGCCGTCACCCGATCGGTGCCGACGATCACCATGTCGACCATGCCGCGCTGCATGAGGTAGCCGCCGGCATTGTCGACGACATAGCTGTGGGGCACGCCATGTTCGGCCAGTTCGAAGGCGGTCAGGGCGCCCTGGTTGCGCGGCCGGGTTTCATCAACCCAGACATGGATCGGCAACCCTTCGTCATGGGCGCGATAGAGCGGCGCCGTCGCGGTGCCCCAGTCGACCGTGGCCAGCCAGCCGGCGTTGCAATGCGTCAGCACGTTCACCGGTTCGCCCTGCTTGCGCTCGGCGATGGCGCGCAGCAGCGGCAGGCCGGCTTCGCCGATCGCCCGGTTGGCCGCCTCGTCCTCGTCGCAGATCGCCGCGGCCTCGCGATATGCCGCCGCGGCGCGCTCGGACGGCGGCAGCGGCGCCACCGCCCGGCGCACCCGGTCGAGCGCCCAGCGCAGGTTCACCGCCGTCGGGCGGGCCGCGGCAAGTCGTGCGAAGGCGTCGGCCAGGCCGGCATCAGAAGGATCACCGCGCAGGCCCAGCGCCAGGCCATAGCCGGCGGTGGCGCCGATCAGCGGCGCGCCGCGCGTCGCCATGTCGGCGATGGCGGTGGCGGCGTCGGCGGCGGTGCGCAACACGATGCGCGTTATCGCCCAGGGCAGGTCGCGCTGGTCGAGGATGCCGATGCTCCAGCCGTCGGGCTCGACCCAGATCGAGCGCGTCGCGACGCCGCCAAGCTTCATGGGCGAAGCCGGTGAAAGGCGGCAATGACCGACGCCATGTCGGGATAGGCCGACCGCTCGACCAGCAGCGATCGCGCCAGCAGCAACGCATGCGCCTCGCAGCGGGCGCGTGCCGCCTCGTCGGCGATGCATTCGAAATCGGCGATATGCGCCAGGCCGAGGATGCGGCGGATGATCTCGCACCCGGCAAAGCCCAGAGCGTCCTGCCAGATAGCATCGAGCCGCCGCGCGATCGCCGCTTCGCGAAGAACCGGATCGTGCCTGGCGAGCGCGTAAAGCGCGCCGGTCTCGACATCCGGATCGAGATCACGCCACAGCTGTGCGAAACCGGCGGCAAAGCCGTCCCACACCGCCGTTGCCTGGTCGAGCAGCCAGGAATCTTCCGCCGCATCGGGGCGCTGGCCCGGCTGCGCGGCCTGCGCCATCAGCAGATTGGCGATGAACATGCCGACGTCGAAGCCGATCGGGCCGAAAAAGGCGAACTCGCAATCGATGACCCGGGTATCGTCGGCCGTCACCATGATCGAGCCGCTGTGCATGTCGCCGTGCAACAGCGCCTCTGGCGCAGCGAGGAAGCGCGCCTTCATCTCCTGCGCCGCCAGTCTCAGATCGACATCGGCGCGCAGCGTCGCGACCAGCGGGTCCAGCGCCGGATTATGCTGGTTCAGCGGCGCCGCGAAATAGGGCTCATCGAAGATCAGATCCTCGGTGATCCGGCACATCGCCGTATTGCCGAGATAGGCGGCGATGTGTGCCTTGCGCTCGGCGGCCGGCACGGCGAGGTCGGAAGTCAGGAACAGCGTTCGCGCCAGGAATTGCGCGATGTGGGTGGCCAGCCGCGGAAAGCGTTGCCCCTCGCACAGCGCGCCGCGCAGCACGCGATGGGGCGTCAGCAGCTCCATGACCGTCAGCGCCATCGCGTCGTCGTGGTGGATCAGCGCGGGCACCCGCTCGGGCGCCAGGCGCGCCTCATCGGCCAGCGCCAGCCGCTCGTAATAGGCGCGCGACAGCGGCAGCGGCCAGCTTTCGCCGACCAGGCGGACATAGGGCAGCGCCTGTTTGGCAGCGACGCCGCCT
>JAIXZK010000308.1 GCA_027489695.1 Sphingomonadales bacterium | reverse complement strand
CGCCACCGCTGACCGGCGAGGTCGACGTGGTGCCGCCGCCGCAACCGGCGAGCGCCAGCGACAGCGTCGCGAGCAGGGTGATTGCCTGTTTCATCGCAGCGCCCTGACCTTGGTGGCGATACTGGCCAGCGCGGCGCGCTGCGCCTCCGGCTGCCAGCGGTTGGCGTCCTTTGCCGCCGCATAGGCGCGGTCGAGATCGGGCCGCAGTGCCGCCGCGGCGCCGCGATCGACGGCGCCGGCGTTGACCAGCGCCGCCAGCAGCGTGTCCGCCGCCATCACCGCCTGGGCACCGCCCTGATAATCGGTCCAGGCCCCGGCGCTGCCCGCCAGCACCGCATCGAGCAGCGCGAAATTGGTGGCGCGATCGAAGCGCGCCCGCTCGAAACGCGCCGCCAGCCGGCCGGCGCTGGCCGCCAGCGCCGCGGCGGCCTTTGCCGCTGCCGCTCGATCGCTGGCCATGGCCAGGTGGAAGCCGCGGCTCTGCGCCTGCAATTGCTTCGCTTCGCCGGGCGCCACCACCTGCGCCGCGGCGATCAGCACCAGCAGATTCTCGTCATTCCAGACCGGCTGCCCCGGCGCTATCGGCCGCCAGTCGTTGCGGCGCGCCACCAGCGGCACCGCCGGATCGTCGCTGAACGTCCGGTGACACGACCGGCAATCGAACAGGGTGAATTCCGGAAACGGCCCGGCGGTCCGCGCCGGCAACAGGGTCAGCGCCCGCTGCACCGCCAGCGCCTGGCCGACCAGCCAGACCTTGATGCCGCCGGCGACGCCTTTCCGCGCGGCATAATCGCCGTCCTCGTCGTGGTGCGATTGCAGCGCGGTGAACAGGTCGAGCTCGAACGACAGCCGCGGATGGCCGGCCGCCATCGCCCGGTGGCTGACGAACTGACCGGGTTTCGCCGAGCCGAAATGACAATCGAGGCACAGGTTCGCGCGCGCCGAGGGTTGCGCCATGTCCCACATGCCCTTCGACACATTGTCGGCATGGCTTGCCCCTACCGCGGCATGGCTGGCCAGCCAGCGCCCGGCGCCGCCATGGCAGGCCTCGCAGCCGACGCCATCGGCCTGGCGCCATTGCGGCCCGCGCACCGGCGCCGGATCGCCATGGCAATTGACGCATTCGGCGCTGGCGGAAACATCGGCGATGCCGATCCGGCGGCCGATCGCCTGGGCGCGCGGCAGCTTGAGCAGGCTCCAGGCGCGATAATGGGCGCCGCGCAGGCTGGTCGGATCCTGCCAGACCAGCAGCTCATTCTGGCGGACGCGCGGCCCGGTCGCTTCCTGGCGGCCATGGCAGGTGGTGCCGCCGCAGCTGGCGACGCCCAGGTGCGGCGCCAGCGCCGGTGCCGCAACCGCCGGCACACTGATCGCCAGCAGCGTGATCGCCAGCAGCGCCACCGCCAGCAGGCGCAGCAACGCGCGCGCTGCTGCCGTGACTGCCCCGATCGCGCTCATGCCGTTCCCAATGCCCCCCGGCCCCATGCGGTAGCAAAGCGCGGCGCACATGGAAACCGTCGCCTTGCCGGAGCAAGGGCAGCGCCTACTTGCGAGCCATTTCCGCCGCCGGCGGCTCACTTCTATCGATCGGAACCCGGCATCAGCTGGCGCTCGAGGAATTCCGCCGTCGCCGCATCGACGCGCAGCCAGCTCTCGTGGCGCAGGAAATCATGGATTTCGTTGGGCAGGATCAGCTGCTCCATGGCGATGCCGCGGCCCTGCAGCCGGCTGACCAGGTCGACGGTCTGGTTGACGCGGACATTGCGATCATCATCGCCATGGATGAACAGCACCGGCGAGCGCCAGCCGGCGATATCGGCCACCGGCGAGGCCTTCCACGCGGTTTCGAGCGCCTTGGCGCGATCGGCGTCGCCGAAGCTGGTGGGAGCCGAACCGATTTCCTCGATCAGCACCCGCGACCAGTCGTGGACGCCATGGATATCGACGCCGGCCTTGAACACATCACTGTCGCGCCCCAGCGCCTGGGCCGTGAGCAGCCCGCCATAGGAGCCGCCCCAGATGCCGATGCGCGCCGGATCGACGTCCGGCCGGGCCTGCAGCCATTTCGCAGCCGCCAGCACGTCCTGATATTCGCTGGCCCCGGCCGGGCCGCCCTTGTCCGGATGCTGGAAATCCCAGCCATAGCCGATGCCGAGGCGATAATTGACCGACAGCACGACAAAGCCGCGCGCCGCCAGATATTGGTTCATCACATAGGCATTGGCGTAATAGCGCATGTAGCTGGTGCCGAGCAGCATCTGCCGCGGCGGCCCGCCATGCACGAACACCACCGCCGGGCGCTTGCCGGCGCCGGGGCGGGCGAAGAGCTGGCCGTGGATGACGAGGCCATCGGGCGCGGTGAAGGTTACTTTGGTGGGCACCACGAAGCGCGCGCCGGCGAAATCGCCCGCCGGCGCCTGGCCGGGCAGGGCCCGCGACTTGCCGGCTTCGGCCAGCGTCACCGCCGGCGGCGCCTGCGGTCCCGCCGCGATGAAGGCGGCGCCGCCGATGACGCCGACCGGCGCGAATTCGATGCCGGTGCCGCTGCTCAGCGCCGCGGTCGCGCCGCCGGCGACGGGGACGCGGAAGACATGGCGGCGGGCGTCATCATCGGGCGTGCTGCCGGTATTGGCGGAGAACAGCATGGCGCTGCCATCGGGCGTGATGGCGACATGTTCGACCATGAAGCCGTCGCCGGTCAGCCGCGTTGCGGTGCCGCCGCCGGCAGGCACGCTGTAGAGCTGCTGCCAGTTGCTCTGCGCCGACAGGAACACCAGCCGGTCGCCGGCGCCCCAGTGCAGATTGGCGCCGCCCGTCACATCGGGATAGGAAGCGCGCAGGGTTCCGGCGCTTTCCCAGACCTGCCGGGCGCTGCCGGTGGCGACATCGGCGACATGGATCGACCACGGCTCGGGCTGGTTGGCAAGGAAGCCGGCATAGCCATCGAGCGCGGTCAGCCGCCGGGTGAAGGCGACGCGCGTGCCATCGGGGGACCAGACCGGATCGCTGTCGCTGCCCGTCGATGGCGCCATGAAGGCGATGGATTTGCCGGGCGCCCAGACGCCGATGAAGCTGTGCGCGTCGCGCCGCGAGACGAAGGCCAGCCGGCTGCCATCGGGCGACCAGGCGAGACGCCGGGCCTTGCCGCGATCGAAGAACAGCCGGCGGACATCGTCGCCGGCACCGGTCAGGCGCATCGCCGTGCCCCAGACCTGGCCGTCGCGCAGAAAGGCGAGCTCGCCCTTCGCCGAAACCACCGGTGCATCGCCTTCGGTGATCTTCGCCGCCTTCGATCCGGGGGCGAGGCCGGCGCGCCACAGCATGACCTTGGGCTCGTCCGGCGAAGCCGTCGGATTGGGCTGGAGGTTGCCGGCCGCCGGCCAGTTCGAATCATGATCGCCGCCGCGCACGAAGACGAGGAAGCTGCCATCGGGCGCCCAGGCCAGCTGCGTCAGTTCCTGGCCGTCATCCTCGCCGAACTGCGTCACCGGCCGCGGTGCGAAGCCGGGGGCATCGGCGACCCAGATGTTGCGGCGGCCATTTTCGGTACGCACCCAGGCGAGGTGCCGGCCATCGGCGCTGGCGACAAGATCGGACAGGAAGGGCGCCGCCAGCGCCTGTTCCAGCGTGAAGGCCGGGGCCGGCGCCGCGATGGCGGGCGGCGCCAGCAGCGCCAGCAGCAGCCCCGAAAGCAATGTCGTCCAGGCGGCCAGCAGATGGCGCATCAGAAACTCCCCCGATTGGCGGCGCAGCATGGCAAGCGCGCCGGCAAATGCAACACAGCGTACGGGAAATTGCGTGTGCGGCCGGGTGTTCCCTTTGCGAAGGCCGGCGTTTGACGCTACATGGCAGGACGCCAGAACAGGAGAATCTCCCATACCGCCTCCCCCACGCCGCATGATGAACACGCCGGTGCCGATGAATGGCCCGCGCTATGATGAGTTCATCAACGTCCCCAAGGTCCGCGTGATCGACCAGGACGGGGAAAATCTGGGTGTCCTCTACACCCGCGAAGCCATCGCCATCGCCCATGAGAACGGCCTGAACCTCGTCGAGGTCTCGCCCGGCGCCGATCCGCCGGTGTGCAAGATCCTCGATGTCGGCAAGTTCAAGTACGAGGCGCAGAAAAAGGCCGCCGCGGCGCGCAAGAACCAGAAGACGCAGGAGATCAAGGAGATCAAGATGCGTCCGAACATCGACGATCATGATTATGATACGAAGATGAAGGCGGTGCAGCGCTTCATCGAGGAAGGTGACAAGGTCAAGCTGACCCTGCGCTTCCGCGGCCGCGAGCTTTCGCACGGCGAACTCGGCCTGCGGCTGCTCGAACGCGTCCGCGACGATGCGGCCGAATATGCCAAGGTCGAACAGCTTCCCAAGATGGAAGGCCGCCAGATGCTGATGGTGATCGCGCCGCGCTGACGCGGTTCGATCGGGCTTGACTCCGTACCTTAGTACGGCGGCTATCCCGGCCGTGGAGGTATCCATGGCAGCAGTTCGAACCATCGGCCGGCTGGCCCGCGAAGCCGGCGTCAGCGTTGAAACCGTCCGCTACTATGAGCGCCAGGGGCTGATCGACCAGCCGTTGCGCGGCGGCGGCCCGCGCCATTATGACGACCGCGCGCTCGCTATGCTGCGCTACATCCGCGTCGCGCAGAGCTTCGGCCTGACGCTGCGCGAGATTCATTCGCTGCGCGGCGCGCTCGGCACCGGGCGCGACTTCTGCGTCTCGCTGCGCCGGCTGGTCGAAGCCCGGCTGGAAGCAATCGCGGTCAAGGAAGCCGAGCTGCGGGCGCTGACCGCCGAACTGACGGCCTTCCTGGCACGCTGCCGGGAACGGCCCGCCGACCTGCCCTGCCCTGTGGTCGAGGAACTCGCCAGCCTGACCACGGCGAGCGCCGCCGCCCGTTCCGCCCGCGCCGCATGACCACCGATCACGCCGCCCGCGCCGGCTGCTACGGCATCGCCGGCGGCCTGCTGTTCTTCGCCGGCGACATGCTGATGTACGGCCATTTCGGCGCCGGCGCCGATGTGTCCGCCGGCATCATGGCCGCGGTCCGCGCCATGCCTGTCGAACGACTCTGGCTGGGCGGCCTGGTCGGGCCGCTTGCCGGCTGGCTGTGTGCGCTCGGCTTCGGCTTGATCGGCGCCACCATGGCCAGCGGGCGCGGGCGCGATTTCGTGCTGCTGATCGGCCCGCCCGCCATGGTCGGGCTCGGCGCCGTGCACCTGCTCTGGGTCGCCCGCGGCCTTGCCATCCGCGGCTGTGCCGATGCCGTCGCGTGCGGCGGACTGCGACCGGCGATCCAGGCCTATTGGGAGGCGGCCTATTACGCCGCGGCCATCCCGGCCTATCTCGCCGCGCTGGTGTTCGCCATCGCCGTGGCCCGCGGCCGGACGCGCTGCCCGCGCTGGGCGATATTCGCCAGTCCGGCGCTGCTCGCCTTTGTCAGCCCGCTCTGGGCGCTGGTGCCGGCGCCGTTCGGCGCGGTGCTTGCTGGCGGAGACAGCAACCTGTTCCTGGCATTGTTCTTTTTCGTCACCTTGCGGACGGCGCACGCGCCGCGCGACTAGGGTCCGGACCTAAGCCGCCGCCGCCAGTCGGTAATCGATCTCGCGGTCGACATATTGCCATTCCTCGCTGGCGCGCAGCCGATCGAGCATATGATCGAATGCCGTTTCATCGGCGGCGGCGAATTCGAACCAGGTCAGGAAATCGAAGGGCTCGCCAAGGTCGCGGCTGTGGAACAGGCGCCGCGCGATGGCCGGCAGGTAATCGAGGCCGATCGCATAATGTTGCGACCGGCGGTAGATCGCCAGCCGCTCGTCCTGCGCCAGCGCCCACCACCGCGGGCTCTTGCGGATCGGCAGCAGTGCCGCGAGCCGCGCTTCCGGCCGGCCGAGCGGCGCCTGGATGCCGGCAAGCACCTGACGCTCGGTGGCGGCGGTATAGCGCAGATTGCTGGTGAAGCCGGTCAGGATCCAGCGCGCGGGCGATGCCGTGCCGGCGGTATCGAGATGGGCGACTTCCGGCAGGCTCTCGCCGGCGATTGTCAGCTGACGGCGCACTCGCCAGTTGCCGGCGTCGCCGCCGCGGAACTGCAATCGAAGCGGCGGCGGAACGGCGCTGGTCATGTTGATCTCCCGATGGCCGGAAATTCGCGGACTTCCCGGCATCGGTTACATCGTCACCGGCCACTCCCGTTGCTTCCCGCTGCCCGAGTGCCGGCTTTCGGGATCAGTCCCAGCTGAAGCGATAGCCATAGCTGAGGCCGAGCGAGAACTGGTCGCGGCGGCCGCGCAGCTGGATCAGCGAAGAATCCGCGGCCGCATCGGCGAGTCTGTCGTAACCGCCAAACAGGGTGATGGCGCCGTCGCGGCCGCGCGGCCCGAGCGGCCGGGTCAGCGAGGCGGTCGCGCCCGTCGAGACCAGGCCGCTGCCGCTGCGATAGGCCGGCAGGCCGGTGGCGATGGCCTGCGCCTGGGTCACGCCGAAATAGGTCTGCACATAATCACGCCCGGCGAAGGTGCTGCGCAGCCCTGCCGACCACAGCCAGGGCGATGTCGGCGCGCCGAAGCGATCGTTCCAGCCAAGACTGATGTCGGCAACCAGCCCCTCATGGCCGCCGAAGCCCTGGCGCAGCTCGGCGCGCAGGCGGCCCTTGCGGCCGGCAAAGCCATACTGGGCGAACCCGCCCGCCTCGGCCGCGAAACCGACATTGCCCATGCCGCGCAGTGCCGTGCTGCCGCCGGTGACGAGGAACGGCGATCCGCCCGTGCTCTCCTGGCGACCGAAGCGCGGCTTCAGCACCGGGCCGAGTTTCCAGCCATCCCTGTTGATGACGTTCCAGCCGAGACCATCGGGGATCGAGAAGAACACATCGTCGCGATAGTTCAGCCGCAGATCGGGGAAGATCGACAGGGCGTAGTCGCGGCTGCCCTGCCAGGCCGGTGCGTAGAGCGGCGCGATGCCGATCCCCAGCGTCCAGTTGCGCGGCTGCGGCGGCTGGGCGCGCTGGCTGCCGGTCGGGATGCCGGGCGCGGCGCCCTGGGCAAGCGCCGGGGCGGCAGCGACGAGAAGCAGGGCGGGCAGGAAACGGAACATGCGAACACTCCACGGCGGGGACGGCGCCCGATAGCGACCACATTACGGAAAGGCAATGTCTGAAACGTCGCGCCGGCAGCGGCGATGCCGCGCCCCCTTTCGCCGTGCCGCCAGCATGCTAGAACTCGGATGGTCATGCATCGCTTCGCCAATCCGGCCCGTTTCCTGCGCATTGCGCGCGTTGCCACGCCGCTGTGCCTGGCGCTCGGGCTGATCCTGACCGGGGCGGGGCTCTATATCGGCCTGTTTGCCTCGCCGCCGGATTACCAGCAGGGCGAGAGCGTGCGCATCATGTACGTGCATGTGCCGGCGGCCTGGCTCGGCTCCGGCGGCTATTTCGGGCTGGCGATTGCATCGGCGACCGCGCTGATCTGGCGGCATCCGCTCGCCACCATCGCCGGCCGCGCCATCGCGCCAGTCGGCGCGGTGTTCTGCGCCATCTGCCTCGTCTCCGGCGCGCTGTGGGGCAAGCCGACCTGGGGCACCTATTGGGTGTGGGACGCGCGGCTGACCTCGATGCTTGTCCTGCTGTTCCTCTATCTCGGCTATCTCGCGCTGTCGGCGGCCGAAGGCGAGCGCGGTGGCGACATGGGCGGGGAGCGGCGCGGCGCCGCCATCCTGGCGCTGATCGGCGCCATCAACCTGCCGATCATCAAATATTCGGTGGAATGGTGGAACACGCTGCACCAGGGCGCCAGCATCCGCCTGGTTGGCAAATCCTCGATCGCGCCGGAACTGCTGCAGCCGCTGCTGCTTTCCATCGCCGGCTTCAGCCTGTTGTTCGGCGCCATCGTGCTGATGCGGATGCGGGCGATGCTGGCACAGGGCCGCGTCGAAGCGCGCTCGCGCCGCCTGGCCGAGGCGACGGCATGATCGCCGAAACCGCCGCCGGCGTCGTCGCCCGCCCCGATCTCTGGGCCAGCTTCATCATTCCGGCCTATGTGCTGACGGTCGGCGGCCTTGTCGCGCTGCTGGCCTGGGCCTACCTTTCCATGCGCGCCGCCGAGCGCCGCGCCGAGGAAATGAAACGCCGATGAAGGCTCGCAAATGAAGGCCAAAACGCAGCGTCTTTATCTGGTCGTCGGTGCCATGGTGGCGCTTGGCGGCGCCGCGGCGCTGGCATTGTCGACGCTCGGTGATACCGCCACCTATTTCTATTCGCCGTCCGATCTCGTCGCCAAGGGCGTGCCCGATGATGCCATTCGGCTGGGCGGGATGGTGGCGCAGGGATCGGTGGTCAAGGCCGGGCAGACGGTGCGCTTCACCGTCACCGATTTCGCCCATGACCGCCCGGTCAGCTATACCGGAATCCTGCCGGACCTGTTCCGCGAGGGCCAAGGGGTGATCGCCGAAGGGCGGATCGACCGCGCCTCGGGGGTGTTTCGCGCCGAGACGATCCTGGCCAAGCACGACGAGAAATACATGCCGCCGGAGGTGACATCGGCGCTGAAGGGCGCGCGTCCTTCGGTGGGCAAGGTTTCCTGAGAAAGCTCGCCTCAGGCT
>JAIXZK010000164.1 GCA_027489695.1 Sphingomonadales bacterium | reverse complement strand
GCCTGCCGCCGGGTCGGCGAAAGTGCCGCCACGGTCGATTACCTCGATGACAGTGCGCAACTCGTCGGCTGTCCGACCGCCGACGCGGCTGCCGTCGCGACCGCCACGGCGCTGGGCGGGCGGGAGGTTGGCAAGGTCGACGGCCCGGCCGGCGCGATCACGCTGATTTCCGTGCCGCAGGGGAGAGCCAACGCCAACGCCAACGCCAACGCCAACGCCGGCATGGCGGCAAGCGGCCGATCACTCACAACCGAACAGAGCGAGGGGAATCAGAAATGAAGATGGCATTGATGGGCCGTGCGATGCACGCCATGGCCGCTGTGGCGCTGGTGGTAACGCCGATCGCCGCTGCCGCGCGAAGTGCCGACACCCTGCGTGATCTTGTCGGCGCGCGCGCTGCCGGCGGCGAAAGCGACCTTGAATCGCGCGGCTGGGTGCAGATCACCGGGCACAAGGGCGGCAACGCCAGCTACACCTATTGGTGGAACCGCAACGCCAAGGATTGCGTGATGGTGACGACGCGCGACGGCCGTTACGCCTCGATCACCGATGCCAGCCCCGGCGATTGCAACCAGCGCGCCGGCGGCGGCAATGACGGCGCCAAGGTGGCGGCCATCGCCGGCGGCGCCGCGCTGCTCGCACTGTTGCTCTCGCACAAGTCCGGCCATCACGACGATGGCCAGCATTATGCCGACGCCCGGCAGGAAGCCGATTACGAGCGTGGCTATCGCGATGGCCTGCACAATGGCGCCTATCGCAACGATAGCCGCAGCGACAGCTACAGCTCCGGTTACCAGAATGGTGTCGACCAGCGTCAGCGCGAGCTCGATCACGGCAGCAATGGCTATGGCGGCTACAACAACGGCAATGACAGCGGCGGCTACAACCGCGGCGCTGGTTACAACCGTGGCGGTGGCGATCGGGTCGAGTTTTCGGATCTGGTCGGCGACCGGGCGGCGGGGGTCGAGACCGATCTCCAGTCACGCGGCTTTCGGGCGGTCGACAATTTCCAGTCGGGCAGCAACGGTCGCGGCAGCATCTGGTGGAACGACCGGTCGCGCCAGTGCCTGCAGATGATCACCGTCGATGGTCGCGCCGACAGTATCGAGGACATCCAGACCCATCAGCGTTGCCGTTGAAGCGAGGGCGGGCGAGCGAATGACATGAGCAGCGAGGCGGGCAGGGCGAGAGGGGCGACAAGGCCGCCAGCGTCACGCCGGCGTCGGGCGGCAGTCGAATTGTCGGCCGTCGGGCGTTCGCAACCGGATGCCGCGCGCTTTCGCCTGCCACGCCAGCGCCGGCTGCCAGTAGGCGGTTGTGAGGGTCGCGATCGCCAGCACGGCACCATTCTGGCGGATGACGATGGGCTGGCCGGTCACCACGGCGCTCGACAGGAGCCGTCGGCCCCGCCAGCCACCATCGCAGCGCAGCGGCCGGTCACTGGCCGCGCCGGTCGCCATCAGAACGGCGCGCCGGTCGGCATGGGCATCGACCAGACAGGCGCGGTGATCGGCCAGGAACGCGCAGCGGCTGCGGCGGCGGAACCATGTCGCCTGGTCTTCCCAGATCGCATCGGGCGCCAGCGCCGGTGCCACAGCCGCCAGGGCGGCGACCTCGGCATCGGCGGCCATCAGCGCCGGATCGCCGCAGACCAGCAGGTCGGAGGCATATTGCGGCCGCGCGCAATCGGCCCGCAGCTGCTCGATCGGCGGCGGCACCGGTGCCGGCTGGGCGGCGGTCGGCCCGGCGGCGGCCAGCCCCAGCAGACAGAGCAGGCGGCGATGCCGCCGGGTGAGCAAATTGCGCATGACCGTATTTCTTTGCCGACTTTCCGGGGGCTGACAATCGCAGCCCCTGGCCTTGATTCACCAGGAGCCTGACATGATCCGAATGATTCTCCCCGTCGCTGCCGCCTTCGGCCTCGTTCTGGCGGCACCGGCCAGCGCCCAGCAGCAGACGGTGGTGGCCTTCGCCCGCGGCGCCAGCTCGGCAACGCTGAAGGGCAGCATCAAGGGTGACCAGGACCATAATTATGTGGTGGACGCGCGCGCCGGCCAGACGCTGACCGTTGATTTCAAGCCGACCAACGCTTCGGCCTATTTCAACGTCCTCGCGCCCGGCAGCAACGGGGAGGCGATGTTCGTCGGTTCGTCCGGCGGCAACCGCTTCACCGGGCCGCTGACGGTGAACGGCAAGCACATCATCCAGGTCTATCTGATGCGCAACGCCGCCCGCCGCAACGAGACCGCAAATTACACGCTGACCATCGGCGTGCGCGGCGCCGCCGCCGCCCGTCCGAGCCGCGACGCGCTGGTTGCCGGCACCCGCTACAATGCCACCGCCGATGTGTCCTGCGTCACCTCCGATGGTGGCAAGCCCGGCCCATGCAAGGCCGGGGTCATCCGCCGCGGTGGCGGCGATGCCACTGTCGAGCTGAAGACGCCCGATGGCGGCCAGCGCCGCATCTTCTTCACCGCCGGCCGCGCCACCGGCAGCGATGCCCAGGCCAGTTTCGCCGTGACTCGGGCCGGCGATCTTTCCATCATCCGGATCGGCGCGATCGAGGTCTATCGTATTCCCGACGCGCTCGTCGTCGGCGGTTGAGGCAACAGCAGGGGAGACAGGAACATGAAGCGATCCCAGGGTTTCGCGGTAATCGCCGCGCTGGTGGCGACGGGGATGCCGGCGGCACCGGCGCGCGCCGATTACCGCCAGGACGCGGCCCGATCGGCGTGCAGCGACCGTATCCGCAGCCAATATGATGCCAGCACCCGCAACGTCAGCGCCAGCGAGCGCGGCTATGATCGCTTCTCCGTGACCGGCGAAGCCCGCCGCGGCAGCGAGACCGCCAGCTTCACTTGCCGGACTGATCGCGGATCGGTGCAGTCGGTGAGCGTCGGCAGCTGGCGGCGCGGTGGCAGCGATGCCGGCAAGACCGCCGCTGCCGTCGGCATCGCCGTCGGGCTGGCGGCAATCATCGCCGCTGCATCGTCGAAGCGGCGCAATGATGATTATGATCGCTATGGTCGCCGTGACTATGACCGCGGTGACAATGGCTATTACAACAATGACAGCTATTCGCCGACCGGGGGCATCATTTGCTATCGTGCGCAGCGCTCCTGCTTCGATGATTATCACAATTACAACGCGCGCTGGACCCAGCGCGAATTCGATTATTGATCGGGGGACGGATCATGAAGCGCATGACAATTCTGGCCGGTCTTTCGGCACTGATGCTGGTGGCGCCCGCGGTGGCCCAGGTCGCGGCGCCGAGCGGTCTGACGCCGCCGGTGGGCGAGACGCCCGAATTCAAGCAGCAGAAGCGGGAGGCCGCCGCCAAGCTGCTGAAGCTGATGCGTCCGGTGTGGACCGACGAACAGATCGGCCGGATCATGTACATGGGCTGGTATAGCGGCGCCGCGGCACTGTGCGACGATCTCGAGATCGATCCGGTCAAGATGACGAAGGCGTTGAACAGCCTTGAAGCCGAAAAGACCGCGGGGGCGTCGCCGGAAAAAATCCAGTTTCTGGAGCGCAACCTGATGCTGCATGTCGGCATCGCTACCGGCTGGGTCATTGCCGGCCATGTCCGCGACGTGCCGAAGCTCTGTGCCGAAGCGCGGCAGACCAAGGCCGAAGTTCCCGCCGACCGGCATCTGTTCGAAGTCACGCCAGCCCCGGCGGCCAAGCCGTGATCCGCAGGCTGGCGGCGGAAGCCTTCGGCACGTTCTGGCTTGTGCTCGGCGGCTGCGGCAGCGCCGTGCTGTCGGCCGGGTTTCCCGATGTCGGCATCGGGCTGCTCGGCGTCAGCCTCGCCTTCGGGCTGACGGTGCTGACCATGGCTTTCGCCATCGGCCATGTTTCGGGCTGCCACCTCAACCCGGCGGTGACCTTCGGCCTTTGGGCCGGCGGTCGCTTTCCGGCGCGCGATATCCTGCCGTACATCGTGGCACAGGTGGCCGGCGCCACGTTGGCGGCGTCCGTGCTGCTGCAAATCGCCAGCGGCCAGCCGGCGTTCGTGCTGGGTCCGACCAGCCTGGCGGTCAACGGCATGGGCGCCATTTCGCCTGGGGGCTATTCAATGGCGGCCGGCATCCTGACCGAGGTCGTCATGACTCTGGCGTTTCTCGTCATCATCATGGGGGCGACCGACAGCCGCGCGCCGGCGGGCTTTGCGCCGATCGCCATCGGCCTCGGGCTCACTCTCATCCACTTGATCAGCATTCCGGTCACCAACACCTCGGTCAACCCGGCGCGCAGCACCGGGCCGGCGCTGCTGGTCGGCGGCCTGGCGCTGCAGCAACTCTGGCTGTTCTGGCTGGCGCCCATCGCCGGCGCCGTGCTCGGCGGGCTGGGCTATCGCAGCCTGTTCACTGCCGATCCGCCCGCAAGCTGAGGGCGGTGCCGGAAAACCAACGTTCATCGAGACCTGCGGGGAGGATCATCACATGAAGGGCCGTTTTCTGCTGAGCGTCGCCGTCGCGATGCTGGCGATCGCTCCGGTTCGGGCCGCCGAGCCCGCCGCCCCGCAAAAGGCGGCGATCGGGACCTGGGGTGTCGATATCAGCGGCCTTTCCAGGACGGTGACGCCGGGCAATGACTTTTATCGCTACGTCAACGAGGGCTGGCTGAATAACGCGAAGCTGCCGCCGGGTATTGCCGCGTATGAATCCTTCACCGAAGTCTTCCTGAGCACTGAACAGCGCATCGCCGGCATCATCAACGACGTCCGGGCCGGCAGCGCCGCCGCCGGCTCGCCCGAACAGCAGATCGCCGATTTCTATCGCTCGCACGCCGATGTGGCGAAACGCGATGCCCTCGGCCTGACGCCGATCACCGGCTATCTCGCCGCGATTTCGGCAGGCAAGGACCACGCCGATCTGGCGAAGATCCTCGCCATGCCATGGTTCGACGCGGTCATCCTGGGCGGCGTCACCACCGACTCCGACAGCCCGCGCCAGCAGATCGCCATCGTCGCCGCCAGCGGCCTGACCATGCCGACGCGCGACTATTATCTCGATCAGAGCGCGCCCTATGTCGGCTTCCGCAAGGCATTTGCCGACTATGTCGCCGCCAGCTTCCGCCGCGCCGGCATCGCCGATGCCGACGCCCGGGCGGCAAAGGTCGTGGCCTTCGAGATCGAACTCGCCAAAGTCTCCTGGACGATCGAGCAGCGCCGCGATGTGGTGCGGATGAACCACGTCATGACACCGGCCGAGCTCAAGGCCTATGCGCCGGGCTTTCCCTGGGATCTGTGGCTCGCCGAACTGAAGCTCGCCGGCCAGCCGAAGATCAAGGTCGCGACCGACAGCGCGGTGCAGGGCGCCGCCAGGCTGTTCGGGGCGACCCCGGTCGCCGATCTCCAGTCGTGGATGCTGTTCAAGACCCTCGATGGCTGGTCCTCCTCGCTGTCGCAGCCCTGGGTGCAGGCGCAGTTTGATTTCCACAGCAAGGCGCTCGCCGGCATTCCCGAGCGCCGCCCCGCCGCGCTGGAGACCGTCGGTGCCGTCAATGGCGCGCTCGGCGAGGAACTCGGCCGCATCTATGTGAAGCAATATTTCGGCGCCAGCGACCGCGCGCAGGTCGACGAACTGATCGGCTATCTGCGCGCCACCTATCGCGACCGGATCATCCACAATGCCTGGATGGACGAGCCGACTCGCAAGGAAGCGCTGGCAAAGCTCGACAAGATCGTCCGCCACATCGGCTTCCCCGATCGCTGGCACGACCGGTCGACGGTGCGCATTGCCGCTGACGATCTTGTCGGCAACACCGCCCGCCTGTTCGAATGGGGTCGCGCGGACGGCCTCAAGAATCTGGCCGAAGGCACCCGCGACTGGGAGTTCCCCTATTCGCCGCAGGAGATCAATGCCGGCTACTCGCCGTCGCTCAACTCGATAACCTTCCCGGCCGGCATCCTGCAGTCGCCATTCTTCGACGCAAAGGCCGACGCCGCGGTCAATTTCGGCTCGATCGTCGCGGTCATCGGCCATGAATTCGGCCATGCCTTCGACGATCAGGGCAGTCGGTCGGATGGCGATGGCAAGCTCCGCAACTGGTGGACTCCGGTGGCGCGCGCCGAGTTCGAGAAGCGCACGGCCGGCCTTGTCGATCAGTACAACCAATATGAGCCAGTGCCTGGCGTCAGGATCAATGGCCGGCAGAATCTCGGCGAAAACATCGGCGACCTTGGCGGGTTGAGCGTCGCCTATGCTGCCTGGCGCAAATATGTCGATGACAAGCTGGGCGGCAAGGCGCCGGTAATCGACGGCTTCACTGGCGACCAGCGCTTCTTCCTGGCCTGGGCGCAGGTCTGGCGCAATCTGACGACCGAGGCCGAAACGCGCCGGCGCACCCTGTCCGACGTGCACAGCGCCGGCGAATTCCGCGTCAACGGCGTCGTCCGCAATGTCGATGCCTGGTACGATGCCTTTGGCGTCAAGCCGGGGGACAAGATGTACCTGCCCCCCGAAAAGCGGGTGAAGATCTGGTAGCGCGCCGGTCCTCCGTTCAGCCCGCCGCGCGCGCCGCGAACAATTGCGGGAAGCGTGCTTTCAGCGCCGCGACCTTCGGCATGGTCTGCCTCGTCCCCGGCGGCGGCGCCGCCGGGCGTCAGCCATAGGTTACCCAGGCGCGTTGCTGCGTTCTGCCCTTCCAGTAAAAGCGGATCTTGGTAAAAGACCTGTGGTGCACATGCGGGGCATCGGCGCCCGACTGCATGCGCACGGTCTTCTGTCCGGGCTCGAGACCCGCATGCCCCGGCTTGTTGCTGCCGTCTTCGACGATATCGAGATTGTAGATGCGGCCATGGGCTTCCGTCGTCACGCCGGCGACGCCGCGCAGGAACTTGTGCAGTTCGCCAGCGAAACTGTGGCCAGACTCGGCGAGCAATGCCTCGCGCGCCTGTTTGGCAACCTGGAAGGTCTCGTGCGTCGCATCGGCGTCGGTCGCGCGCGCACCCTTGCAGGCGGTGATGCTGACCAGCCCGACGGGCCCAAGGCCGGCGCGCTTCATCAGCAGCGCCACATCAATGGCCGACATGCCGCCGATGGTGCGCATCTTCCAGTCGCCATGGCCACGCATGTAGAGGCGGTCGTCAGCGCCGAGCGCGGCAAGCCGCGCTGCCATGCCGGGCGGACCGTCGCCGGGCTGTGTGGTGTTGACGGTAAAGATATCCTTGTCCTCATCGGCTTCGACGCTGTTGCAGAGCACCTTCGTCTGCCGCTCAACCCTCGGGTCGCCGCCGCCGCCGGGCAGGAAATTGATGAAGACGTTGTTGTTCCAACCCATGTCATCCCCCTTGCCGGCGGAGGACGCCTGGCCGTCCCGGAAATAGAGGTATGGCACCGCCCGGGCAACCCAAGGTGCCGTCTGTTCGCCGCCGAACCGAAAGCATCGTCCGGCGCGATCCGCGTCCGCGGCGCTGCCGCGAGGCAGGCGGTGGCAAGCGCCATGCACCGATGTCAGGCGCCCGAGCTCAGCCCGCCGCGCGCGCCGCGAACAATTGCGGGAAGCGTGCTTTCAGCGCCGCGACCTTCGGCAGGTCGTTGACGACGATATAGGGATAGTCGGGGTTGTTGCGCAGGAAGTTCTGGTGATAGCCCTCGGCGGCGAAGAAGCGCTTGCCGGGTTCGATGGTGGTGACGATCTTCCCCGGCCAGACCCGCGCGGCGCCGAGTTGCACGATATAGGCGCGGGCGAGGCTCGCCTGTTGCGGCGTCTGCGGG
This sequence comes from Sphingomonadales bacterium, assembly GCA_027489695.1. Taxonomy (GTDB): domain Bacteria; phylum Pseudomonadota; class Alphaproteobacteria; order Sphingomonadales; family Sphingomonadaceae; genus Sandarakinorhabdus. The sequence goes on along the minus strand of JAIXZK010000164.1, from coordinate 4,453 downwards.
AAGATCGCCGAGCGATACTGGCTGCCGGAATCCGGCCCCTGGCGGTTGAGCTGGGTCGGGTCGTGCGCCACCGAGAAGAAGATGCGCAGCAAGGTGCCATAGCTGACCTGGGCCGGATCGTAGCGGATCTCGACGGCCTCGGCATGGCCGGTCAGCCCGCTGCCGACGATTTCGTAAACGGCCGTGCGCGCGTCACCGCCGGCATAGCCGGAGCGTACCGACGCCACGCCCTTGACGCGTTCGAAGACGCCTTCGACGCCCCAGAAACAGCCGCCGGCGAATATCGCGGTCTGCAACGGCCCGGCCTGGCGCGGCGCATCGGCGGCCGGCACCGGCGCCGTCACCATGGTTTCGGAAGCGGTCGCGCCGCTGAGCAGCGGTTGCAGGCTGACGCCGGCAACCAGCAGGGCGCAAAACACGAGCGGAAGCGATTTCATCGTCAGGTCAGGCCTTGGCGGGAGTGAAGGTCATGGCGATGCCGTTCATGCAATAGCGCAGGCCGGTCGGGCGCGGGCCATCATCGAAGACATGGCCGAGATGGCCGCCGCAGCGGGCGCAATGGACTTCGGTGCGGACCATGCCGAGCGTCGAGTCGGTGGTGGTGCCGACCGCTTTCGGCAGCGGTGCATAGAAGCTCGGCCAGCCGGTGCCGCTGTCGAACTTGGTCGCCGAACCGAACAGCGGCAGCGCGCAACCGCGGCAGGCAAAGGTGCCGCGGCGGTGCTCGTCGTTGAGCGGCGAGCTGAACGGGCGTTCGGTGGCTTCCTCGCGCAGCACGGCAAAGGCGGCGGGCGGCAGTTTCGCCCGCCATTGTGCCTCGGTCAGGCGATAGGGGAAGCTGCCCTCCCGCGCGATCGCCGGGGTGGCGAGGAAGCTGCGCGCGAACGGCAGCACGGCGGCAGCGCCGATGGCGACGGTGAGCAGGGTGCGGCGGCTGGTCATGCTGTCCTATACGTTGGCGGCGCGGCGGCGGTTACAGATCGCATTGTCGCGGCGGCGGTTGCGACGGCAGGCCGAGGGCGGCGATCGACGGTTCGAAACATCGGAAGTTCACCGAAGTTCAGTCGATCCACCATGGTGGTGATGGATGCGAAAGTGGTCAGAGCGACGGATGGCTGCGATCCCGGGATTGGCGCAGTCGGTGCCGCGCTGCCGTGCCCGCACCGGTCCGCTTTGCGCGGAAGTTCACCGAATTTCAGTCGATACACGATGAGAGTCCTCGCGCGCGCAAGGGTCGACGGTGAGCGGAATATCATGGCCCGGAGCGTAACTCGTTTGGCGAGTGTAGGACAGGGCGCCGATTTTTGGCCAAGCCACTGCGGACTGTGGGTGCAAACGCCTTACCCACCGACTTTTCACCTCATCGTGAAATATTCGAAGACCTCGACCGAGTCGATCCGTAGCCGGTGCAGGTATGTCGATCCGGTGACGGTGATATATTTGGGGAAAGGCCCAAGCCGGCCTTCATCGACCTTGACGGTGAAGCATATCGAGCCCGGCGGCTTGTTGCCCAAGCGGCAATTTATTTCGCTGTACTCGTTGATCCTGTCCAGTCGGAGCGACCCGAGATAGCCGCGGACGCTCGAGACGCACGGACGGTCGTTCGCATCCCAGCAGCGTTGCGTGAATGGCAGCGGCGCCGACGAAGCATTGCGCTCGAAAACAACGATCGCAAGCCTGGCGACATCCTGCGCAACCAAGCTATCGGGCGCGGGAAAATAGCGCGGGGCATGGCCGGGTGCGGCCCTGGCGCAGGTTCGGCGATAGCCATCCCAATCGAAATCGGACTTCTGGAACAGCGGACCTTCCACCCCGAACCGGTTGCGACTTTCGACGGTTTCGATGCGCCCGGCCTCGTCGAACTCGATCGTGGTGTGCTCGACACCGCAGATGCCGAAGGCGGAACCCTGAGGCGCCGGGTGGGTGAACAGATCGAGGCGTTCGGCCGCTTCCTCCGGCTTCCTGAAAAGATACCAGCGCTCCCGATGCCGATCGATGAACGCGATTCGAGCCCCAACCTTGCCGAGCAGGCGCCTGGCAAGGCTGGCGTCGCTCTCGGTCTTGAGATCACCAAAGGTGACGATGGCAGCGCGCGCCGGCGAACCCCGGAAAGAGCCGGTCGGCGCCGGCGGCATAGCCGGCGGCGCGGGTGCACGATAATCCTGCCAACGTGGCGGCCGGTAGCTTGACCAATTGAAGATGGGGGCGCCCCCGGCGGAACCGAGGACGACGGCGACCATCGCAATGAGGGCCGGCGACGTCAGCCGGCGAGAGAGGCTGCCCGACCGGACACCGCTACCGCGTGCCCGATGGGCAGACCTGCTTGCACTTTCCGGGCTCATGAACCGAAAGGAGCACGTCGGCGCCGACCGGGCAATCCCGGTCGGCGGCCGCGCAGCGTTGCGGACAGGCTGCTGAAGGCCGGGCTGCGACCGACGCAATCGGCCTGTGTGGAGCTACCAGCCCGCCTTCAACCGCGGCGACACGTCGAAGCCCATGCGTTCCAGCGCCGCGGCAATGGTTTCCCGGCCGGCGTCATGTTCGGCCCAGAACATCGGGCCGCCGCGATAGACCGGCCAGCCATAGCCGTTGATCCAGACGATATCGATGTCGCTGGCCCGTTGCGCCATGCCTTCGTCGAGGATCCTGGAGCCTTCATTGACCATCGGGTAGAGGCAGCGTTCGAGGATCTCCTGGTCGTCGATGTCGCGGCGGTTGATGCCCTTTTCGGCGGCATAATCGTTGATGATCTGCTCGGCGACCGGCGAGGGCGTGCGGTTGCGGGCTTCGTCATAGTCATAAAAGCCCTTGCCGTTCTTCTGGCCGCGCAGGCCGGCTTCGCAGAGGCGGTCGCGGACGGTTTCGCCCTTCGAGGTTTCGGCCGACCAGCCGATGTCGAGCCCGGCCAGGTCGCTCATCTGGAAAGGACCCATCGGGAAGCCGAAATCGGTGAGCACGCGATCGACATCGCTGGGTCGGGCGCCTTCCAGGATCAGCTTGTTGGCCTCGGCCTGGCGGGCACCGAGCATGCGGTTGCCGATGAAGCCATGGCAGACGCCGGACACGACGCCGATCTTGCCGATCTGTTTGCCGACCGCCATCGCGGTGGCGAGCACCTGCGGCGACGTTTTGGCGCCGCGCACGACTTCCAGAAGCCGCATGACGTTGGCCGGCGAGAAGAAGTGCATGCCGACGACGCTTTCCGGGCGCTGCGTGCTGGCGGCGATCTCGTCGACGTTGAGATAGCTGGTGTTCGAAGCGAGGATGGCGCCGGGTTTGGCAAGGCCGTCGAGCTTGCCGAAGATGTCCTTCTTGACGTCCATGTTCTCGAACACGGCTTCGATGATCAGGTCGCAATCGGCGAGCGCGGCAAGGTCGAGGCTGGTCGACAGCCGGCCCATGCGGGCTTCGACCTCGTCCATGCTGAACCGGCCCTTTTTGGCGCTGTTCTCGTAATTCTTGCGGATGACGGCGACGCCGCGATCGAGCGCTTCCTGCTTCGTCTCGACGATGGTCACCGGGATGCCGACGCTGAGGAAGTTCATCGAAATGCCGCCGCCCATGGTGCCGGCGCCGATAACGCCGACACGGGCGATCGGCAGCGGCGTCGCATCGGCGGGCAGGCCGTCGATCTTGGCGGCCTGGCGTTCGGCGAAGAAGACATGGCGCTGGGCCGCCGATTGCAGCCCGCCCATCAGCTTCATGAATTCGCTGCGTTCGACCTTCATGCCTTCCTCGAAGGGCAGGGCGACGGCGGCTTCGATGCACTTGATATTGGCTTCCGGCGCTTCGAAGCCCTTGAAGGCGCGGGCATTGGCGGCGCGGAATTCGGCGAACATCGGCGCCAGCGACGCGGCATCGCCACCGAGTTTCGAACTGTCGTCGCGGACTTTCTTCAGCGGCCGGCCTTCGGCAACAACCTTGTGGGCAAAGGCGATGGCGGCGGCGCGCAGGTCGCCCTCGGCGATTTCGTCGATCAGCCCGGCGGCGAGCGCTTCCTTCGCCCCCATCGGCGTGCCGGACGTCACCATCTCCAGCGCCTTCTTGGCGCCAACGATGCGCGGCAGCCGCTGGGTGCCGCCAGCGCCCGGCAGCAGGCCGAGCTTGACTTCGGGCAGGCCGAACTTGGCCTTGGCATCGCCGACGCGATAATGCGCGCACAGCGCGACTTCGAGGCCGCCGCCCAATGCCGTGCCATGGATGGCGGCGATCACCGGCACCGGCGCGCCTTCCATCTCGTCCTGGACGGCGGGCAGCGAGGCGCCGCGCGGGGCCTTGCCGAATTCCGAGATATCGGCACCGGCGATGAAGGTGCGGCCGGCACAGATCAGCACGATCGCCTTGGCATCGGCGCCGACCGCCTTGAAGGCGCCGTCGAGCCCGTCGCGGACATCGGCGCTCAAGGCGTTGACCGGCGGCGAATTGACGGTGACGATGGCAATCCCGCCATCAT